>NZ_JHUS01000021.1:0-7968 GCF_000691465.1 Geobacillus sp. CAMR5420 | reverse complement strand
TGTATATTGGATTGAACATACGGGAGGAGGAAAGAAGGCAGCACACTCACGGTTTTGCGGCATTCTCAGAAGCGTACCGCGCGATCCAAAGGCGATACTTGTTTATTGCAAAATAAAAATACAGAGTTCTGCAACGAAAAGTGCAGAGCTGAAGGCAAAGAAAAAAGGCTTGCCAGCCTCTAACATTTCCTCTACTGTGGAAGTTGTGAACACATAACCAAACAGTGGAGGAGCGAAAGGATGCTGGCAATGCCCGAAATTAATCGTATCAGAAAACTGCGTGAAAAGAAAGGGTTATCGATTGCGGAAATTTCCCGTGAAACGGGATATAACTGGAGAACGGTCAAGAAATACGCAGATGGAGACATTTCTGTCCAACCAACCATCAAACGCAAAAAGGGGATGATGGAGGAAGAAGGGTACGGGCAAATCATTGATGACTGGTTGGAGGAGGATGCCAAACTGCCGAGAAAACAACGGCGAACGAACAAGACGATGTTTGAAGCGCTTTGTCGTGACCATGGATTTCAAGGCTCGTATCGCACCGTTTGCGCGTACGTGCAAAAACGAAGACCGCAGCTCAAGCTCGAGAAAGAACAGCGCTATGAACGACTGGAGCACCCGCCAGGCGAGGCGCAGGTGGATTTCGGGAAGATGACGGTTGTGACGAAGGAGGGGAAGGAAGAAGAGCGATCGGTTTTGATCATGAGCTTTCCCTATAGCAACGCTGCGTTTGCTTATCCGCTGCCGGCGGAAAACAGTGAATGCTTCCTCCATGGGTTGACGCAGCTGTTTCGTCAGGCTGGGGGAGTGCCAAAGGCATTGCGCATTGACAATTTGTCCGCGGCCATTGTGTCGATTCGAAAAGGGGGAGAACGCCGATTCACCGAGGCTTTTGAGAAATTTCAACTCTACTATCGGTTTGATGTACAAGTGTGCAATCCATACAGTGGACATGAGAAAGGAAATGCGGAGCGAAAAGTCTATTACACTCGCAACCTTTGTTTCATCCCCGCTCCATTGATGGAGTCGGATCCGGAGCTGGTGGAGTGGCTGCATCGCAAGATGGTCGAGGACCGAAACCGTCCTCATTATGAAAAGGGGCGGTGGATCGAGGAACTATGGCAGGAAGAGCAACCGGAGCTGTTGGCGTTGCCGGAACAAGATCTTCCGATCTTCTCCCTCGATCACGCTTACGTGAATAAGTACGGAGAAGTGATGGTGGATGGGAAGGCGTTCGTCGTCCATGGCCTGTCCGTCCCCAACCGGGTGTTAGTGAAGAAAGAATGGAATCGTTTCGTTGTGTTCTCTTCCGATGGAGACGTCCATCTTGAAGCGCCCAGGCCGTATACGAACGTGAAACGCGAAATCCCTTGGAAAGAGATTTTCGCTGAGTGGGAGACCAAACCCCGGGTTGTCGGACATTCCCGCTACCGGACGTACTTGCCGGAGGCGATCCGAACGTATCTGGCTGGCCCCCCGCCCCAGGTGGCGGCCCGTTTGAAAGGACTGCGAGCGCTGTTGGATCGGCACACGCTTTACGAAATCGCCCAGTGGCTCGAGGAGAGTCAGCGATGGGACTTGGCTCCTCATGAAATCGGCGTGTTGATGGAAGCGAAGCACTCCTATTACCCGGACAAGTGGGAAGAATCATACACCCCTTCCGTTCTAATCGACTATGAAACGGATTTAACGGTGTATGATCAACGTCTTCATCCCGCTCGGGAAGGGGGTGTCCAGAGATGAGAGCAGAGGTGAAAGAGATTTGTAAAGCGCTGCATTTGGCCTATATCGCAGATCGATTCGAGGAGGTGAGATTCGAAACGAAAGAACAGTTTTTGCGGGATGTATTGGCGCTGGAACTGTCGTGCCGCCAAGAAGCGAAACAGGCTCGGCTGATCAAGAAAGCCAAGTTTCGGGAGTTGAAATGGCTGAAGGATTACGAATGGTCGGGTCATATCCATTGGCCAGCCACGACATCGAGGGAGGAACTGTGTGACCTTCGCTTTTTGGAGCGAAAGCAAAACGTTCTGCTTTTAGGTTCACCTGGAACGGGGAAAACCCATCTCGCCACAGCACTTGGCATTCAGGCGTGCCAACAAGGCCATGAGGTTCGGTTTTTCCGCGTCGCGGATCTTGTCGCCCAGCTGGAAGAGGCGTTGAAAAACGGCACGCTCGGACGGCTGAAACGAAGCCTCGACCCATGCGAACTGTTGATTTTGGATGAACTCGGCTATGTGCCGTTTCAAAAGCAAGGATCGGAACTGTTGTTTCATATTATCGCCGACTGTTACGAGCGAAAAAGCGTCATGGTGACATCGAATCTAGAATTTGGACAGTGGAATCGGGTGTTTGGGGACAACCGTTTGACGGCAGCGTTGGTGGATCGCTTGGTTCACCACGCCCACATCTTGGCCTTTACGGGAGAGAGCTATCGACTGCGGAACGCTCTCTCCGCGATCCAGCCGTCCTCTGCCTCCGGTCTGGAACCTTAAGTCTTGAGCTGGCAAGCCTATGTATTTTTTCTTGCACTTCTCTGCATTTTTTGCTTGCAAAAAACATTTTGGGTCAGCCCCTTTTTTGGCGTTAGTACTGTATCTTATTTTTTAGAATGTGTGTACTCTTTGTTTTGAGGACATATTGCACCTTTGGAGTAGTGGGCAAAATCAAATGTTTAACATTTGAGAAGAATGCCTACACTGAATGATGATATCAAAGCTTAGGCGGTTTTCGTTTGAAAAAGGACAATTGATTCGGGACGAAAAGACGATCATCCCCATCACCGACATGACGGCGAACGAAGCATACTCATTATAGAAAAATGTGTGAAGCTGTATCATGAAATTCTGAATATATCCAGCATTTCTTGAAGGGGTAGGCATATGAATGAAGAGTTGATTTCCGCCGAACATATTGCCATGATCGCGACAGCCGTTGTGTTAGGGACTTTAGCCCGTTTGTTGACGATTAAGGAAGATTTCCGACAATATCCGAGCTATCCGAATGGTTATTTCATTCATCTTGTAACAGGTTTTGTTGCTTCTTCCTTAGGCGCGGTTGCTCTTCCAGCATTAATGACAAAAAATTTTGTCGCTGTGACGTTTCTTGTATTAGCCATTCAACAATTTTGTGATGTTCGAAAAATGGAAAGGTACAGCTTAAAGGACCTTGAGAATACTGAATATACTTATCGCGGAAATGCTTATTTGACGGGATTGCAAAAACGTTTGAGGCGAGAAATTACCTAGCCTTAATCGTTTCCTTTTCCACCGCATTAACGATGCAGCTGCTGCCGGGGGCATTATGGGCGGATATGGTGTTTGGAGTCAGCGTGGGAAGCGTTGTTCTTTTTGTTTTAAAGCGGTTTTCAAAAGGAAAAACGATAGCCGATATTGCGGATGTTAAAGAAGGAAAAATCGAAATTAACGGTTCTGAGTTATTTGTCGACGGCATTTATATTTCTAACCTTCTTGGCACAGAAAATGCCCAACGATTGTTTCAGACTGAGGGAATGGCCGTTGTCATTTATCCGCGGGAAGAGCATTTTCGCATTGCGTTGGATAACTACGGACAGCGGCAAGCGGCCTTGTTTGAAGCAACGAGAGCGGTTGGGATCAAGCGGTACCATTTTACGCGAAAGGATTATGAAAAAGGGAGAATTGTGATTGTACTCGTACCAATTATAAGAGATATTGACAAATTTATTGCGGCTGTCAGACAAACTCCATTGCTTGAAAGTTTGCGAAAAAGCCATGCTGTCATGAAAACAAACTGGGTAGGAAAGGAGTAAGAAAAATGGGGAGAGAAGCATCAGAAAAGCCTCCTTATGAAATACTAGCAATCATTACACGAAGACAAAACAGGATTTTAGGTGGGAAGGCGCTGGCTTTATGGGCGGAAAGTGAGGAGGAGCAAAAAGCGATGACGATAGATATTGCAAAAGCGATGAAAGCGGATGTTGTTCAAATGAAAAATGGAGATTATCTTGTGATTCGCGTATAGGTGAATCACCGTGGTTTATCTTTTATTCGTTGATCCTTGCTGAGAACTTCAGCATTTGTTTTCATATCTAGAAGGCCGGTGAAAAACAGCTGTCACGAGCAAATCAACGGCATTGTGCCAAAAAAAGAAGGCTGATTCCACAAGTTTTATCTAATTGAGAAACAGATGGAGATAGCAGTATTTTGTACTAAATCACCAGGCTTCCGGAAGATTTTAGTAATTAAACTGGGCGTCAAAAATAGAGCGGAGAAAAACGGCGGCAGTGCCGTTTTTCTTGAATGACCGTTTATTTGGCGTAGCGAATCACCGTAAGCATGCCGCCCATTCCCCCCATTGCATGTGCGTTCGTTGTATGGTGAGGTTTATGACAGTGAAAGACCCAATTTCCCGGGTTGTTGGCCAAAAATTCGATGTTCCATGTTTCTCCTGGCGCTACATTAATCGTGTTTCGTTTTAATCTTGCCATCATAGGAATCGGATTTCCGTCAACCGCGGTGACAATAAAATCATGCCCGTGAAAATGCATCGGATGAGAATCCATACTTACATTGCCAAGGCGAATACGGACGCGTTCGCCATATCGGACAAATAAAGGAGCGGTATCAGGATAGGCTTTGCCGTTAATTGTGAAAAAATTAAACATCATTGACATTGGATCGATGTCATATATATTTGAAGCCGATTGTTTGGAAGGATGATCATTCATTGGATGGCTGCTAGTTTGCTGATGCATCTCCATCTGCACAGCCCACTCTTGAAGCAACAGAGCATAATCGCGGTCCACAGGTTCTTCGTATATGCCGCGCGAAATAAGCATGCCTGCTAATCCCATTAACTCTTGTTTTGCATCATGGACATGGCTGTGGTACATAAATGTTCCTGACTGTTGGATGCGAAATTCATACGTAAAACTTTCTCCCGGTTGGATAATTGGGCTGCCCCCAGGGCCGGGTACGCCGTCCATTCGGTTGGAAACAATTAATCCGTGCCAATGGACGGATGTCGCTTCTGGCAAACGGTTTTCGACTGTAATTTGAACATAGTCCCCTTGATTGACAAGAATCGTCGGCCCGGGAATACTTCCGTTGTATCCATACCCGCGGATTTTAATTCCGTTTACCAACTCATGCACGACCGGTTCCGCCCGCAAGTGAAATTGTTTTACCCCGTTTTTGAGAACCCGAAATGGCGCATCTTTTACATTGGGCGTGATAATAAGCGTTTGAGGATTTCCTGGCAAGTAACCATGCATTCCATCTTCCCCCTTTAGAGAAGGTATCACAATTTCATCATATGCTGCGGCATGTGTGGATAGTCGTTTTATGAACAGAATACATGCAGGTGTAAATACAAAAAGCTGTAATCGGATGACACGCTCTCTGTTTTCGTTCAAGCTCAGCCGGTATGTTCACTGACATGGACTAACCTGTTATTTGCACACATATATGTGTACAAATAAACATTTGCAGGAGGGATCATCCGTTGCCGATGTTATTCACTGGGGGGATCGCGGCGGTTTTGTCTTTCATTGTGATTGCTTTCATCTTTATCAAAAGGAAGAAAATCACATGCATGGCTGGAATGATGGCGGCGATGGCGTTAGGAATGTTGGCTGGGCTGACAGGCGGCCTGCTGGCTGGGATTTCTTACAACGGCAATCTCTTTTTGTCAACCATTTTAGGAATGGCTTTCGGGTTTTTAGCTGGATTTTTAGCCGGGATGCCGATTAGCATCATGGCCATCATCGACGGTGTTTTATCAGGAGTCATGGGCGGCATGATGGGAGCGATGTTAGGAGAAATGATTGCGCCTGAATATCGGGATTCTACGGTTCACATCATGCTTGTTCTATTTGTTGGAATGGCTTGTATTGTTCTATACATGCTTCAACAAGAAACGGGGTTTAACCGTGTGTTTTTGATCAATAAACTATTCCATAATCCGCTATGGTTAGCAATCGTCCTTCCGTTGTTTTTCTATTTGTATAACCATTTATACAATGAATTTTCTCGATCTTCTAATCTTCCGATAACGAATCCGCCTATGAACCATTTTATGGATGGCCACAACCAAACTGCATCTCCGTTAAGCATCGAAACAAAGGGGAAAAAGGTAGTGGTTGAAGCGACTGAATTTTATTACTTTCCTGAGAGTTTGCAACTGACTGTAGGACAGCCTGTTACCTTAATTCTGAAAAATAGCGGTCAAATGGAACACGATATCGAATTCGAAAATATGAAGATTTTGTTACAGCAGAATGACCATGGAAACCATGCAGAAAATGCGGACGTTCATGTTCATTCCTTGCCGGGGAAAACAGCCGAGGTGACGTTCATACCAATCGAACGCGGTGTGTTTCGATTTTATTGTACGGTTCCAGGGCATAAAGAATCTGGTATGGTTGGATTTGCGAAAGTTTCATAAGATGATGGCTGCCGAGATCTTCTCGGCATTTGTTTTGACCAATAGAAGGCGTGGCGACTAAAAGGGAAATGAACTTTTGTGGGTTCATCACCAAAAGATGTACTTGCACCTGTCATGAAAGTATGTTAGCTGTTTCCAGCCGAACCCGCAGTGCAAAACGCTGGATATTTCGGTATCCGTATCCCCGACGTTTCATCAGCTTGATCTTGTTATTCGTTCCCTCCATCTTCCCATTCGAATAATGGGATAAAATGCACGATATCATTTCGTCTGTTCGTTTGACGAGTGATTTTGCGATGGCACGAACAACGGAACAAGGACAAAACAAATACCGATGAATCCAAGCCTTCAAGCGTCGTTTCGCCTGTTGCTCATCTTTGCTTTTGAACACATAGCGAACATGTTGGAGCGATTGGTAAACAGACTTTAAGTAATCGCTTTCATTACACCATTCTCGTATGATTTGACGTTCCTCCTCCGTCAATTTCTCTGGGCATTGGCTCAATAAACGGCAAACGTAACGAACATTTCCGTGTTTCTTGCCTCCTTTGCCCAAATATTTGCGACAACGTTCTAACGCATCGGTAAACAGCTGAATGACATGGAAATAGTCGACGACATGTGTCGCCTCTGGGCAAACCCGTTGAATCGCTTTTTTCATCGCTGGAGCCAAGTCACTCACGACATACTGAACGGAACGAGACACATGAGCCAATGCACGCCCAATGGCTTCCTCGTTCTTTCCTGCTTCCATGGCATACACTTCTCCCGTTTCGGCATCCATGATCGCCACTCCATAGTCGTGCCCTTTTCGAAAAGCAAACTCATCGACACAAACCGCCTTTGGTTGGACGTCATTCGATAGGAAGGAAGGGGCATGGGTATAAAACCATCGTTCAACGGTCGTGTAAGGAAGCTTGAGCATACGAGCCACCGCCTGAATGGATGTTCCGATGCAAGATTGCGCGACCCATCGCTGAAAAGCATCCGTCGCCACACTTCGAGGAGAGATGGCTGGATACGACGTGCTGAACGTCACGCCACACGTGCTACAACGTCTGCGCTCGACAGGAAGTTCGATCCAAAAAATTCCGATTCGCTGAGCATAGCCATGCATCCATTGCTTCTTTTTGTCTGTCATTTTGATCGTGCGCTTCAAGCAGACAGGACATAACGGGCATTGTTCGGGTAGAGAAAGTTCGAAAATCCAACGTTCCCCTTCTTTTCGCACCTTTTGAATCAAAACATCTGGTCAATCGATGAGTTCTTTGATAAACTGAGAGTACATGCGAATTTCCCTCCATGGTTCGGTTTGGTCACCTTTACCATACAGGAAAATTCGCATTTTTTGTACCCTCTATGCACACCTACCTTAAATGATCAAGTACAACTTGTGGTGAAGAGCCTATTCTTTAACTTTTAGCAATCGCATGCTGTTTAATGTTACGATTAATGTTGCTCCCATATCGGCAAATATCGCTAACCATAGCGTTAACCAACCAGGCACAATTAACAGTAATGCCAATGCCTTAATCCCTAAAG
>NZ_JHUS01000020.1:0-55707 GCF_000691465.1 Geobacillus sp. CAMR5420 | reverse complement strand
TTTATTTTGCAATAAACACGCAAACCCAGCGTTAACCGCAAACCAGAAGAAATGCCCATCCGGATCCACCAACATTACTGGGTTGTTGTTCGCGTACGTATAGCCGTTCTGTGTCAAGATGTCATCCGCATCGCCTGGGTCGGGGTCGAGCGACAAGAACACGCCATGCGTTGGATGATAGTACCGGGCGATCAGATAGTACAGACCCGTTTCTTGGTCATATTGGTACCCCGCATATCGGTATGGATTTTCGTCCGCCAATGCGCCGGATTGGGAAAGAATGTTCCCCCACGCATCGTATTGATAGCGGGCAACAATGTTTCCTTGTTCATCCGTCAGGGCGATCACGTCGCCATGGGCGTTATAGTGGTAAAAATACGTGGCGTTGCCTTTTTTCATGGCAAGGAGTTGCCCATTTTCTCCGTATATATATGATCTTACCACATTTCCACTCGCATCGGTTTCGTACAGAACGTTTAGGCTGTCGCCTTGGTAATGATAGTTCGTAACGACGCCATTGACAGTCTTTTGAATGCGCCGGCCGTCTTCATCGTATTGGTACGTCACAAACGGCGTGCTTTCGCCTTTTCTTGTGATGGAGACGAGCTGATCCGCTTCGTTCCATTCATATTGATACTGACCGTCTTCCAATCGGTTGCCGTTGGCATCATATGTGATCGATTCGTTTCCAAAACGAATGAGCTGATTGGCAGCGTTATAATCGGCATTGGTCGTCGTCGACTGCCCATCTTTCGTTTTCACGATTTGCTTCCGATTGCCGAATCCGTCATAGGCATATTCGATTTTCGTGCCATCTGGAAGCTGCTCTTCCACTAATTGGTCTAGGGTATCGTAACGGTAGACGGTCGTTTCCCCCGTTGGGGATTCCACTTTCGTCCGGTTGCCGTTTTCATCGTAACGGTACGTTTCCGATAAAATTTCTTTTCCGTCCGCCGTACCGATCGAAACGCTTTCCACTAAGCCGCGGTCATCATACGTAAAGGTTGAACCGGCCCCATTTCCTGTCGTGAAGGTGCGAACGTTTCCTCTCTCGTCATAGTCAAAGCGGTACGTATACGTTCCATCTTGGACGACCGTATTTTGATCCAATGCATTGTATTGGTAATTGATCGTTTGACTAAAGGACCCATGAGAGAACATGAACTGCTGCAATTTATCCGATGTGGTTGGGTACAGCCATTTTTGCAGCCCGCCACGGTCCGACAGTTCCACCAGCCGATTCGCTTTATCAAATGTTCTCGTTTTGGTGGTGCCGTCTTTTAAATATTTGACGGAAAGTTCGTTCCCATTTTTATCATAACTAAATTCGTAATACGGGACGTTGTTGTAGGAAACAGTTTTGACTCTTTCGGCCCCGTCATACGTCCATTGAATCGTGTTTCCTTTCGGCAAAACCGTTTTGATTTTATTTCCGTTGGCATCATATTCATTCGTTGTCACATCATTCAACGGACCGACGGTTTTAATGAGTTTACCGGTCGCATCATAAGAATAGGCAAATGTTTGAGACTGGCCGTCGCTGGTTTGAATGACTTTTGAAGTCATATTGCCATTTAAGTCATAATCGTAGTTGACGGAAGTACCGTTCGCTAACAACAGCTGTTTTAAACGATCCGATAAATCATACGTGTACTCTTTCTTGTTTCCTTTCTTATCGTACTCGCTTAACAGGTTTCCTACGGCATCATAATTCTTTTTCGCCACATAGCCTTCTTCATCCACTTCTTCCGTGACATAATTTCCGCTTGCATCATACTTGTTTTTCGTCACCACGTTTCCTTCCATTAAACGGATCGCGTCAAACCATACCGTTCCCGTGTAATTGCCACGGAAGACAGCGGATATGTCGATTTTATCAATTGGCTTGGAAGGTTGAATCGAAACGGCGGCACGGTTCCAATCTTGATTGCCAGTAGGGAAATCGGCGGTATACGTTTGGGTCGTTCCATCCACAAAGTATACTTTAGCCGTAATGGAATAATCGCTTGCGCTCACTGTGCCATTGGCTTTTACATTTTCAGCTTTCGAAACCCCAGTAAGCGTAAGGTTAATTGGTGCATCACCAGATGTTTGGCCAACGATGATGGTCTGCTTATACTCACTTGCCGATTGCGTGGTGCTTGTTCTAGATATTTTTAGTGAGTACCCTCCATCAAATGATTGTGTAGAATCTACGCTTCCTCCTGTTCCACTCCAATTCGTGGTGGTTCCTTCAAAACTACTATTTACAACTAGGTTGTAGCTGGAAGAAACCTGCGCTTCTTCCAATTGAACATTATCAAACCAGGCTTCTCCGGAAGCATCTGGAGACTTATGATCGACCTCTAAATAGACGCGAATTTTGGCTGCATTCGAAGGAGTAGTAAACGTAACTTGCCGCTCTGTCCAAGGTCTTGTGCCTGTAAGTTGGCTATAACGATTATCCGCCCAAGAAATCGTTTGATTTTGACTATTCATGAATTGAACATTGAAAAAGGCATTGGCTTTCGTTAAATTCGTTTTGATCTTCCCGCTTAACGTATACGTGGTATTTGGTTTCACTGTGATTTCTTGGGTAGCCGCTACATAGCCAAGTTCTGTATTAGGAGAAGTAGAGTCAGCGACGATTTTTAACGTTTTTCTCCCTGTCAATCCATTATATACATTCGTGTCTTCCAGTAATTGCCCAGAATCATAATGACTGAGAAGATTCCAAGCTGTGATTCCTTGTTCAAAGCCGCTATTAGAGAGCAAATTCGTGGCACTGCCTAATGTATCGCTTTCTTCAATGATATTCCCATAGGCATCGTACTTCGATACAGAAGACGTTTTTCCCGATTGATCCGTTTCGGATACAGGATTTAATCCATCATAGGCAATCGTGGTTGTATCGCCTTCCGTATCTGTCATGGAGATGACATCATTATTTTTGTTATACTCGTATGTTTCCGTACCATAACTATCTTTCGCCGTTAACACATTCCCCTTGGCGTCATACGTATATGATTCAGTAGGATTCGCTGCATTTTGATCATTCGGATCCCGTGATTCTACTAGATTATTTCCCTCATAAACATAGCTTGTCGTAATGTTTAAGCCATCTACGTCTTCGATAATTTGAATTGGGTTCGCTGCTTCATTAAATTTATACTGAATTTTACGGCCATTCGGTTGCGTTACGACAAGTTGTCGTTTTGTTTGGTCATAGTTCATCTATAGATGCGGTTTTCAGGATCAATCGCTTGGCTTAGCCTGTCGCCATTATAAATGAACTGATTAACGACCGTTTTTGCTTCCGTATGCGTCGGTTCCAATACTTTCTCTAATCGACCAAGTTCATTATATTGGTATCTCGTTACTTCCCCGCCCGTCTGGGTTACTTTTGTTAACAAGTCGTTGTTATACTCATACGTGATTGTCCGATTCATTGGGTCGGTAATTTTCTGGATTCTGCCGCTTGCGTTGTACTCCATACTCAGTTTTCTGCCCGACGCATCGGTAATCGACACGAGCTTTCCGTTAGAATAACTGTAGGTAGTGGCATTCCCATGTCCATCTACGATTTTAGTTAACTTGCCGTTACTTTTTTGAAAGTGGATTTTCGTTTGATCTTTTGTCGTCAGTATATATTCATCGGTTGTTTCGCTTAACTCCAAGTAAACACCTGTCGGGGCTTTATACGTGCCGTCGGATAATTTCGTGAATATATGGAGCGTGCCATCTTCATCCGTAAATCTTGCTTCATTTCCTTGGGCCACGATGTTCATTTCCGCATCGCTATGCCATCCTTTTCCAAACAATCCAACCGATGTGGATAAACTATTGTAAGTTCTTGTGATTTCAAGCCCCGGTCCTCTTCCGGAAATCGAAACATCGTCTTCGTCTATAATCAGATTACCGGTAGCGGCATTCACGCTGCCATACGGAACATCAATGATGGACCAGTACTCTTCTTTTCCTAAATACTCATTCGCCTCCGGAATTTTCACCGTCAATGCATTGCTGGAAAATACTGTTTCCCCATCCGCATTGTATGCACTGAGTCGGAAGTAGTAATTGGTGCTTGTGGCGTATTTTGTCCCCATTTTCGCATACATTGGGGAAGGATCTTTCGGAAGTTCCAATCCTTTTCCATCATGATGCAACGTTAAGGTGCTGGAATCCCCCTGTTGGATTTCCTCCGGAGTTGGCCAAATTCCTTTGTTTTGTGTCGTCCAATGGTCCACGTCTCCTACATCAAATGCTTCATAGTAAAGTCCATTGAAAATCCACACTTTATACCCTGTCGCTCCAGGAATCTTATCCCAGTTTAACATGACATAGCCAGAGTTGCTCCCCGATTGATTGCTGTAAGCAAATCCGGAAGGCGCTGATGGCACTGGCAAATCTGGAATACTAGGCATATACGCATCAGAAAAGACGGTTTCCCCTTGAGAGTTATAGGCACTTACTCGAATCCAGTAGTTGGTAGCCGTTGCGTATTTTGTTCCTGCATTGGCATAGACCGGAGACGGGTCAACGGCTAATTCTGCGCCAAGACCATCGTTTACATGCAACTTATATCTACCTGCTTGAATTTCCGTGGAGGTTGGCCAATACTTTTTGTTTTTCGTTGTCCAAGAAGTGACGTTCCCGACATCTAGCGATTCATAGTAGGAGCCATTAAAAATCCAAATTTTATACCCCGTCGCTCCACTCACAGGATTCCATTTGAAATCGATATATCCTGTTCCATTTCCGTTTGTATAACTTACCCCCGTCGGAGCAGATGGTTTTGCCAAATTCGGAATGGTCGGCATATACGCGCCTGACATGGCGCTTTCGCCTTGAGGAAAAATCGCACTGACTCGGAACCAGTAGTTCTTGCTATTCGGATAACTTCCTCCTGAATTTCGATAGACCGGGGAAGGATCGACAGCAAGCTCCGTCCCTAACTGATCTTGGTGCAAGTCGTATCTTCCAGCGCTAATTTCAGAAGGGGTCGGCCAGATTTTTTTCCCCTTTGTACTCCAGGAAGTGACATTGCCTACATCAAACGCTTCATATGATTTCCCGTTATAAATCCAAACTTTATAACCCGTAGCACCAGGAACCGGATCCCATGATAAATTTATATATCCTGTGCCATCCCCATTACTGAAGGCCGTTCCTGTCGGCGTATTTGGAACTGGTATCGTATACGTAACAGACAAATATGGTTTATAACTGCTATTCGTGGTGGAGACAACCTTTTTCCAATACGTTTGTCCATTACCATTCGTATGAAGTTTAAATCCGTAATTTGGCTTTGTCCCGGATGCCCATTCTTTTACCGTATTCGTTACATCAAATTGCGCCCATTGGTCTCTTGCGACATCAACCTTGCCAATGTTGGTGGAGGAAGGTTTATTATTCCACGTTAACGTGCTCGCGGACCATGGACCGTTGACAACATCTAGCCATAGACCTGTTGGTGTTGTTGCATAATACGAATGGGTGACATATACATTGAATGTGGCACTCGTCACATTCATATTTTTGATGCTCGATAGATCTTGATTCAAAAAGCCATAGCAAGTGCCTGTTGTTCCATCATAATACCCCACCTTTAAAACGTATTGTCCCTGCGCCGAATCCCACTTACTTGATGAGGAACTATAGTTGGTTGTCGGATAGGCGCTCATTACAAATGCATCGGTAGACACCTGAATGGAAGTGCTCGGATCAATATAAACAGGGTATACACGTTTAGGGTCTTTCAGCCATTCGGGATCGGCTTTAACTGTTAAAATGTATCCTTCATCATCTTTTTGCAATTCATAACTTACATTCTCCGACCGTTGAGCTTCTCCAGAATGCTCATCAACATGGGAATCCACCATAAAAGGCTTCGGCAACTCAAACACCTTTTCATGTTTTTTATTTGTCAATAAAATGGAGCCATCGTCTTGAATGTCTGCTTGTAAATCCGTTTTCAGACGAAATTTGAAAATATGATAGCCAGTAAACGAATGAAGAACCAAATCTTCTTTTGTTGACTCGTTAAATGTAATATTTTGTAGGTCTATGCTCGGAAAAATGTTTTTGTGAAGAATTTTGTTGTCTTTTTTCTTATAGACGGCGGCAACATCCTTCGCTTTTATCGGTTGTACGTCATTACCTGCTGCCTCTAAAATAGAATAGGAAATCGAATATCCATTGTAATGGAAATTGGCGTATTCTCCATCGACCATCTTTTTATAAAAGTTTGTCTCCAAAATGGTATTCTGTGTTTCAACGTAATTCGTATTATTGGTGCTATCCGTTAGGCTAGAAGATACTTCCTCAAATCGTTTTTGATTCTTTTTCTTAATATGAATAGGTTCAAAGTAGATCTTCTTGGTAAACGTGCCATCACCGTTGTAGTAAACCTTTGTATTCTCAGTTCTTTCTTCTATGATTTCCCCTGGCTTGAGATCACGTTTCGGGGCTTCCGGCACCTTTGGCGGCTCCTCTTTTGGCGCCACACGGCCAACTCCTGATTGGATCGTTTCGGCGAATCCCTTTGTCGGGATGCTTGACATCATCAAAGCCCATACGACCATCCAAACCAACCATCGTCGCAAACGAATGTTTCTCATATGCTCTCCTTCCCCATTTCCATTACTTTTACAAAAAAATTGTATCTTTCCTCCTCCCTGCCATCCACCGTTTTCGACAGACAAAGTTCGACATGACTTTGGGATGGAACGTATACAACCCTATAACGAATGGTGAAATGCTGCCCTTCTTTTCATTTGAGAACGAGCATGGAAGAAGAGGAGGTGAGCCTTTGAAACGATCCTTTGCAAAACCGTTACAAGGAATTCATGCCCATTTCACATCATGCTTGTGCAATGGAAAAGCAATACCGCCTAACCAAAAGAAAAAACCCCAAACGGTCATGGATGCCTCCCGTTTGGGGTTCGCTCAAGAGTAGAGCACGATCATCGCGATGAAAAAGTACGCCGCGTTGGCGATTTCCAGCATGCCAAGTTTCATGATCGGCAGCGACTTGCCATATAAATAGACGGCGCGGATGACGCTCGGGGCGTAGGCCAAAACGGCGAACGGCTCGCCGATGGCGATGAGGCCGACGATCAACAAGGCGTGGTAGCCCCATGACAGCCATTTGTACCGCTCGTTTTTCTTTTCCCGAATCATCGTTTTGACGTAAAACGTGCTGCCGATGAAAAAGAGGAAGGAAAACAGGGCGAGTTCAAACGCTTCGATCGTCAACGCCCCGCGTCCGGCGTAAAAGGCGGCGAGGCCGCCGATGCAAAACGCCGCGATGGCCGCTGCATCATTCCAAAAGGCGCGCTCATTCTTTTTCTTGCTGTAGTACGTGTTCACCAAGAAAAACGGCACCATGGCGAGCCCGAAGTAGAAAAGCGCCGGCTGTTGCCAAAGAGAGACGGCAAGCGCCGCGGCGGCGATGGCGCCATAGCGGGCGGCGGCGGGCACGTACGGCTCTTTCCGCTTCGTTTTCACCGCCATCAAGAGCGGATACGTCGCCAAATAGAGCGCAAGCCAGGCGACAAAGAGCGGCGCGTGAATCCACGAAAGCCCACCGGCGTACGCCCCGAGCCAAAACGGGATGATGAGCATCGCCCAGGCGCCGTGTTGTTTTGGCATCACCCATTTGCTTTTGTTCGCCATCCGTCTCATCCTCCGCTTACCGGTGGAATAAAGGCGACCGTGTCGCCGGCATGAAGCGGCGACTCGTCGCGGACATACTCCTCGTTGACCGCTGTCATGACGCGCCCGAGCGAGATGCCGTAGCGCTCTTCCACTTCGTCTTTCAGTTTTTTCACCGTTTCCGGAACATTCGGCCACATCACTTCCCGCTCGCCGATTTGCTCGCCCAAATGGGCGAAAAACAATAGACGGATCATTCCTCTTTCACCTCCGGTTTTCCGGACGGATACGCCGTTGTTTCAAGCTGGTCGCCCACCCAGGCGCTTCCGTCCTCCCATTGCTCTTTTTTCCAAATCGGCACGATTTGCTTGATCCGCTCAATGGCATAGCGGTTCGCCTCATACGCTTCGGCGCGGTGCGGCGAGGAAACCGCGATGACGACGGCGATGTCGCTGATCTTAAGCCGCCCGATCCGGTGGGTGATGGCGGTTTTCGCCCCTGGCCATTTCTCCGCAATTTCCGCCCCGATTTGCGCGAGCATTTTCTCGGCCATCGACACGTACGCCTCATATTGCAAAAAGAGCGTCCTCTTGCCGTTCGTCCATTCGCGCACCGTGCCGGCAAAGACAGCGACCGCCCCCGCTTCCGGACGCATCACTTTTTTCATCACATCCTCGACCGAAATCGGCCGGTCGGTAATGGCAAACAACGGTTCTGTCATGTTCGTGTTCTCACCTCGTTCATGAGCCATGGAATATATTCGTCATCATCGGCCAGCGAAAACACCGGGTGCGCTAGCGGCCCTTCGAGCGGCTCCCAGGCGATGACGGCGCGGATGTTGGCGAGGTGCTGAAGCGACGCCCAATCTTCCCAAGTGCGGACGAGCACGACTTTCGGGTGCCGCTCTTGTTTGTAGCCTTCGACCAACACGAGATCGAGCCGAAGCGGCGCATAAAGCGCCAACACATCATCCAACCGCCACAACGGGCGGCGGAGATGAAGCTGCAAAAGCCCGTCCCCTTCCACCGCCGTTGCCACCGCCCCGGCCCGCTCATGGCGGACGGAATCGACGCCTTCCGGCCGCGCGGGCTCGCCGCCATGGCCGTGGTGCTTCACCGTCCCGACGCGCCATCCTTCCCGGACAGCGGCCGCCACCCATTTTTCCATAAGCGTCGTTTTGCCGCTATGTTTATAGCCGACGACTTGCCAGACGTTCATTCGCTTGACCCCTCATCGTCATCCAAAAGCCACACTTCCACCTCATCGCCAACCGCAAACCCTCTCGTTCCGCCCGGCAGCACCATCAAGGCGTTCGCAAAGGCAAGCGAGGTGACGATGTTCGACTTGTCCATGCCGACCGGCTTCACGACAAGCCGACCGTCAACCGCCTCGACCCGGCTGCGCACGAAGCGGGTGAACGGGTTCGGCTTCGGAAAATCGGCGCCAAGGGTGGCTTTCGCTTTTTTCAAATACGGCTTGACCGAAAACAGCCGCGTGCGCACGACCGGGCGGACGAACAGCTCATACCCGACGTAGCACGCCGACGGGTTTCCGGATAGACCGAACAGCAGCTTGCCATCAATCTCGGCGACGGTCGTCACGCTCCCCGGGCGCATGGCGATTTTGTTAAACAACACGTTCGCTCCGAGCCGCTTGTAAATGGCGGGCAAATAATCAAAATCCCCGACCGAGACGCCGCCGGTCGTAATGAGCATGTCCACTTGATCGAGCGCCTGGCGCACAGCGTGAAAACACGCATCGAGGTCGTCGGCGAGCTGGCCCAAATAAATCGGCTCGGCGCCGCTTTTGAACACCTGCGCCTCGATCATGTAGGCGTTGCTGTTGCGGATTTTTCCCGGCACAAGCGGTTCAGAGACGTCAAGCAGTTCGCTTCCGGTCGCAAAAATGCCAATCCGCGGCTTTTTCGCCACCTTCACTTCGGCGTAGCCGAACGTCGCCAAGAGCGCCGCCACCCCGGGATTGATGCGCGTTCCTTTTTCGACAAGCGGCTGCCCTTTTTTCGCATCTTCCCCTTGAAACGAAATATTGTCGCCAGGGCGGAACGGGCGTTTAATGGCCATATACGTTTTTCCATCCCGCTCGTACTGTTTGGCGAGCTCGAGCATGACGACCGCATCGCATCCTTGGGGAATTTGCGCCCCGGTCATCAAGCGCACCGCTTGAAACGGGCCGACGGGCTGCTTCGCCACTTGCCCGGCGCCGATCGTTTCAATGACTTCAAACTCGACCGGATGGTCAAGTCCCGCTCCTTCCGAGTCGGCGGCGCGAATGGCAAATCCGTCATACGGCGAGCGGTCAAACGGCGGCACGTCATGGTCAGCACGCAAATCTTCGGCCAAATAGCGGCCATACGACTGGCGAAGCGGCACCGTTTCCTCTTCTCCCACTCCGGCATAACGCATCACCCGATCGATCGCTTCCGCTACAGGAATCGGGGTTCGTCTTTCGACCATCTCTCTCTCTCCTTTCGATCATACGGCTGGCGGCAACCATATCGTTCTTTCAACGTTGTTGCCATTGTTGCAGCTGTTTTATGCCTTCTGCCAACTTTTCATCAACGACGCTCGCATCGGCAATATGCCGCAAAATCATCTCCCGCGTTTCGCCAAACAAAGCGGCGGACTGTTCGAGCTCTTTCCTCACTTTATCCGCATAGCGGTATTGTTCCTGAATATAGTTTAGCACGTCTTGGGCTCGATTTTCGACTTGATCGATCAGCTCCATCATCGCCGACCATTTGCGAGCTGTATGGATGCTCATTTGGACAACCGTTTCGATCAAAGATGAAATGGCTTCCGTTTGCTCTAGCGACCGCTCGATTTCCTGCTGCACGGCATCGGTTAGCTGGTGAATCGTTTCCGTGCTGTCCGCCGTATGCTCAGCCAATTTCCTCACTTCAGCGGCGACGACGGAAAACCCTTTGCCATGCTCCCCGGCGCGAGCGGCTTCGATCGAGGCGTTTAACGCGATCAAATTCGTCTGGCCAGCGATTTCTTTGATCACTTTCACAATTTGTTCAATTTCTTGCGAGCGGCCGCGCAACCGATGCATCGCGGCCGATGTCGTTTCCATCTCACTGCCGAGCCGCCCCATCGCCTGCTCCATTTCTTCCGACATGCGGATACCTTCTTTTGCGGCTGCGACCATCTGACCCGCCGTCTCCACCAACGCGTTCCCTTGTTCGCATAAACGATCGGAAATCGCATATGATGACTTGCTGAGCGTACTGACATTATCAACCTTTTCTTTCGTTCGGTCAACCAGCTGGCCTAATACATGGTGTTGTCCGTTGACCACCTCATGCTGGTGAACGATTTCCTGCAACTCCCCGAGCAAGCCGGCCACCGTCTCATGAATGGCTTCCTTTTGTCTCGTGAGCTCTTCTTTCATCTCAGCGAGTTGCCGCTCCAGTTCTGTTTTTTCCTCCTCCCACTGCCTTCCCTTCACCAACGCCCACATATCCGTCTCCCCTTTTCCTTCTCTTGATTGGCTTCTGTTGTCAACACGTTGTATGTTATCTGCTGAACATGTCCGTTCTCATCCACGAAAGCAGACACCGCCTCTGCAAAGAGTCAGCAGAAGTCTGCTTTTTTTCATTGTACGATAAAGAAGAAACGTGCTGTTGTGACGTTTATCACATGGATCGATGTCCACTTTTTTTTACGTATGTGAGATCCGTCACAACACCTTCGCGGAAAACACGGTATGCTGAAGCTGTAACGATTGGATCAATGGAGGGATGATGAATGGAACAGCGGTTTACTGAACAATCATTGATTGGCGATATTGTTACTCAATTTCCGAAAGCAGCTGATTTGTTTAAAGCGCGGCGCATCGATTTTTGCTGCGGCGGACAGCGTCCGTTAAAAGAAGCGATTGAAGAGCTCGGACTTGATGGCGAAGCGCTTCTTCGCGAGCTGAACACCCTTTACGCGGAAGCGCAAAACAAGCCGACCGGAAATTGGAGTGAAGCGCCGCTAGCCGACTTGGTCGATCATATCATCAACACGCACCACCGCTATTTGAACGAGGAACTGCCGCAGCTCAGCCCGTATGTCACGAAAGTATTGCGCGTACACGGCATGCACCATCCGCATCTTTCCCGCGTGCATAAACTGTTTCATGAGTTAAAAACAGAACTCGAGCAGCATCTCATTAAAGAGGAAACGGGAGCGTTCCCGCTCATTTTGCAATTTGCCGACAACCCATCGCCGGAGAACCGGGAGGCGGTCGAGCGGGCCGTTCGCGAACTGGTCAATGAGCATGATGTCGCCGGTGATTTGATGAAAGAAATTCGTGAAATCACAAACGACTTCACCCCGCCAGAAGACGCGTGCGGCACGTATCGCCTCGTCTACAACCGGCTGGCCGCGCTTGAAGACGATTTGTTTACCCACATCCATTTGGAAAACAACATCCTCTTCCCGCGCGTGTTGGCGGCGGTGAAGGTTTAAAGGAAGAAAGACGCCGATTCGCACTTCCGAAAACATAAACCAAAAACGGGATCGCTTCTTCTATGAAAAAGAGCGCTCCCGTTTTTCTTCATCCCCCAATATACGACATTTCAATTTTCGGGCGCTGTTTCGCTGTCTCTGCCGTCCGTTCTTCTGAATAGCGGTCTGTCCGCTCGCTCCAGATGGCGGCGATCAGCGCCTTCAGCTCTTCTTTCCCCGCGCCGGCGCGCAGTTTGTCTTTCAACGACACGCCCTCAGAAGCAAACAAACACGTGTACAGCTTGCCATCGGCGGAAATGCGCGCCCTCGTGCAGCTCCGGCAAAACGTTTCCGTCACCGAGGCGATAAAGCCGACTTCTACGTTCGTGCCCGCGTACCGGTAGCGGCTCGCCACTTCGCCGAAGTACGCTTTTTCAACCGGTTCAAGAGGGTGCATGGCGTTGATTTGTTCATACATCTCTTTTTTCGTCACGACATGGGAGTAATCCCAGCCGTTCGTGGTGCCGACATCCATAAACTCAATCAAGCGGAGCGGAATGCCTTGTTCTTTGAAATAGGCCGCCATTGGCACGATTTGCGAGTCGTTCCACCCTTTTTTGACGACCATGTTCACCTTGACGCCGAGCCCCGCCGCCCGGGCGGCTTCGATGCCTTTTAACACCGGGGTGACGCCGACGCCGATGCCGTTCATTTTTCGGAAAATGTCATCATCCAACGCATCCAAGCTGACGTTGACGCGCTTCAACCCGGCTTCTTTCAGCCGCTGCGCCCATTTCACTAAATGGACGCCATTGGTCGTCAAGCCGATATCGCGCAGGCCAGGGAGCGCGGACAGCCGCTCAATGAGCGCATCGAGGTCGCGCCGAAGCAACGGCTCGCCGCCGGTCAGGCGGATTTTTTCAACGCCAAGCTCGACAAAACATTCCGCTAAAAGCGCCATTTCCTCAACCGTCAACAGTTGGTCTTCCGCCAAAAAGCGAAAATTCGGCCCGAACACTTCCGCAGGCATGCAATAGACGCAGCGAAAATTGCATTGGTCGATGACCGACAACCGCAAATCGCGAAGCGGGCGGGCGAGGCGGTCGGTGATCTTCACCCGGTCGCGCTCTTCCATGTCGCTCCCTCCTTTCCCTTTCATGGGCCGCGTGATGTTCCAACGGCCTGCTCCTTATCGCTGCCAACGGCCTAGTTTCGCCGCACAGGACAACAAACTAAATGACAATCCAATGGTGACCGCCACCCATGCCCACGCCAACTCCATCCGCCCCGACTCCATCGCCATATAGACAGCGGTGGGGATCGTTTGCGTTTTTCCCGGAATATTCCCGGCAAACATGAGCGTTGCGCCAAACTCCCCCAGGCTGCGGGCAAACGACAGCACCGCCCCGGACAACAAGGCGTTTCTGGCCAGCGGCAGCGAAATATGCCAAAACACTTGGCGCTCATTCGCCCCATCGATGCGCGCCGCTCCTTCAACGGTTGGATCAACGGCTTCCAGACCCGCTTTGGCCGCCTGGTACATGAGCGGAAACGACACAACAACCGCCGCCATCACCGCCGCGCCGGGTGTAAACAGTACGGTCGTATGAAACGACGCCTCGATCCACTGGCCGATGGGGCTATGTCGGCCAAACAAGACGACGAGCAAAAAACCGACGACCGACGGCGGCAGCACGAGCGGCAACATAAACACCGTCTCCACGATCGTCTTCCCACGAAACCGGCGGCGCGCCATCCACCTCGCCGCCGCTGTTCCAAGGATTGCGACGATCACTCCGGCAAGAAGCGATACGTTTATCGATAACCATACCGGTGACCAAAACTCTTCCATCGACGAACCTCTCTCTGTTCCGTCTCCCTTTTACCATACGAAAACAAACAGTAGAATGCTGTGATGCTACTCACATTGTAACATAGAAAAAGGAAAAACCAATTTAGAAAAAATTGTGACGCCTCGCACAAAAAACAGTAACCGGTGATTTTTTTCACTCTCTCCCGCTGTGATGATTTTTACAATAGAAATAGCTGAATGAATGGAGGTGCTATCGATGGAAGCTGCAGTGAATGGATATTTTCCCCATTTACGTTCTTTGTTGCAATCGTCGAAAAAAGTGATTCCGTTGCGCAAGCACTCCTTTTTGTTCCAAGAAGGGATGCCGGCCAATGAATTGTATTTGATCCTCTCTGGCAAAGTGCAAGTAAGCAAAATTTGTCCGGACGGAAAAGAAATGTGCTTCCGCATTTGCGGAAGCGGGGAAATCGTTGGTGAATTGACGCTGTTTACGAACGATGCACACTACTTGTTGACGGCCAAGGTAATAGAGCCAGGCGAAGCGGCAGTCGTAAACAAAGAGGAACTGGAACAGCAGCTGCTTATCAATCCGACCCTTACTCTTGAATATATGCGCTGGATGAGCAAGCATGTCCGGCGGACACAGACGAAATTCCGCGATTTGATTATGAACGGAAAAAAAGGGGCGCTCTATTCGACGCTCATTCGCCTATGCAACAGCTATGGCGTCCCGCTTGAAGATGGAAGCATTTTGATCGACGTCGCATTGAAAAACCAAGATTTAGCCAACTTTTGCGGCACAACGCGCGAAAGCGTTAATCGGATGCTCAATGCATTAAAACAACAAGGGATCATCTCGACAAAACGGGGGAAAATTACGGTTCATGATTTAAACTATTTGAAAACGGAAATTCAATGCGAAGACTGTCCGCCGGATATTTGTTGCATTGAGTGAGCGGTGCACCGTAGTTAGGGGTCTGTCTGATCGTTCCCCTTCGATACACAGCAACGACCAAGCCATTTTGGCGCGCTGATTAGAAGAACGCCCGACCGACCGTTGTTCGCGGCCTGCCGGACGCTCTCTTTTTTTCGATTGTGATGCGAATCACTTCTTTTTCTTTTCACCGCCGTATAATAAGAGCTATAGGGCTTTAGGCGGCTATCTCCCGTTTAGGGAAATGGGGAAACATTAATGTCCGCTTGTTTCTGAGCCGTCGTCTTCGCCCGTTTCGGTCACTTTCAGCATGGCGACGGCTCCTTTTTGTGCATGGTTAAACTGATGAGTGACGATCGGGTATATTCCCGATTTGCGCCGTCATTTCAACGCGGACGTCATGCGGTCCGATCCGCTCCATTTTCAACGGCACCGGTGCTTGGTTCAATCCTTTATGCGCCGCTAACATGTTCGTAGCAGACTGTTGCGTAGTTGCCGCTGTTCCGTTTTTATTTTCCGCCTTTGCCTCTCCTCCTCCCCCGTTGCTGCATGCGGCCAAAAGCGATGCAACCAACGCAACTGACAACAACGTAGACACATTTCGTTTCACTGTTTTCTCCCCCTTCAGTTGATTTGATTTACACCTTCAGCGTACGCCATTTCTGCCTTTCCCCTAGTGATTTGTATCACCAAGGAGCGGCCATGTTTGAAGGGTTCGTGAAATAATGAGCAATATATTTTAATCATGTAACAATAGTGAAACGCATACTCACATTGAATAACAGAAAAACACGCCCAAACAAAAAAAGAGGCTAAAAGCGAACAAGCTTTCAGCCTCTCTATACGGTATTCCATTCAAGAAGCGAACCGCTTCGCCGGTTCGCCGGCTTTTTTGCCAAATACGAGCCGGTTCAGCAAGAAGCAAATAAGGGTAAACAAACTAAGGAGCAGAAAACCGAGCACGTACGAACCTGTTGCATCTTTAATGATCCCCATGACAATCGGCGGAAAAAAGCCGCCAAGTCCGCCCCAGGCGCCGACAAGGCCGGTGACGGCGCCCGTTTCGGCTGGGAACAGCTGCGGCACGAGTTTGAACACCGCACCGTTGCCCAGCCCAGACATCACGGCCACAAACAAACAAGCCGCTGTCATCACCCAAATATTTTCCATTCCAAACGCGATCACCAACGCGCCGATTGTCATTCCAGCGTAGACGAACGTCAACACCCGTTCAGCTCCGATTTTATCGCCAAGATAGCCGCCGACTGGCCGCGCGAGCGTAGCGAGTACAGTAAACCCAGCCGCGCGCATCCCAGCATCCACTGGCGTCAACCCATACAAGTCAACGAGCAGCGACGGCAAGTAAATGCCGAAAGCGACAAACGCCCCGAACGTAACGAAGTAAAAGAGCGACAACGTCCACGTATGTTTATATTTCAATACCGACAGCGATTCACGCACCGTTTTTTGTTGTTTCGGCTTCGGCATATCCGGTGTGAAAAACCAAACGAAAACGAGCATGACGACAACCGGAATGATCATCCCCCAAAAAGCCCAAGGCACACCAAACGCTGCGGCAATCGATGGAACGGAAAACGCAGCAACCGCCGTGCCGAAGTTGCCCATCGCGTTAATCCCAAGCGCCGTCCCTTGCTTTTCCGGCGGAGTCAAGCGGGAAACGAACGTCACCGAAATGGCGAACGACGTTCCGGCCATGCCGATGAAAAACGCCCAAAACAGAAGCATCGCATACGAATCTGCAAACCCTGCGCCAACAAGCGGAATGACAAGAAACAAGAGCAGCAGCGAAAACAGCCTGCGCCCGCCGATCCGGTCCGTCCAAATGCCAAGCGGCAAACGCATGATCGAGCCAAGCAGCACCGGAATGGCGACCAAAATGCTTTTTTGCGTCGATGTCAGCCCGTACATTTGCTGAAACGTACTCGCAAGCGGCGAAAACACGGCCCACACGGCGAATGAAAACATCATGGCGAACGTCGTAATCGGCAGCAGCGCCTTTTGTTTATTCATGAAAAGCCCCTCCCAAACTTTCAAAATTTGTGACGTTGTTTGTACTTCCATCATACGCAGGAGAAGGAAACGGATTTGTGAGGTTGATCACATTCTTGCCTGTTGTCACCATTTTGCCACAAGCGTTGTCACGGTTTTGTCACATCCAAAAAAAGAAAAAGCCCGTCCCCAAAAGGAACGGACACGATTTGGCAGAACGTTTTTCACATACGAACGATAAGAAACGCTGTTGGGCGCACACATCTCTTCCGCCCCGTCTACGGCAAACAACTTGTTTTCTCACCCACTCGCCCGTATCTCCTGCCTCATAAACAACCAATACGCGATCGCAAAGCAGATGAGGGTGGCGGCAATGAGCGCGGTCGCCTGCGGCCAAATGAGCAGCAAACTTTGCGAGAACGGCAAGGGGGCCGCAACAGCGCCGGCCGTTTGCTCCACCGTGACGATCCCTAGCGTTCGGACGTCCGGCGAAAGCAAGGCGGTTGTTGATTCATTGAACAAGTAGCTCGGCGACAATCTCATGAGACCAAGCACCAACTCTTGACGGCCGACCGCCTGCTCGACGGACGTAATGGCGTCAGACTGCAAAAACGATTTCGCAAATACTTCCACGATCATCGAGTAGAAAAGATTGAAAAACAGCCAAACGGCCATCGACGACAACGCGGATGTCGCCGCCTGGCGGAAGACGACGGAAAACAAAATGCCGAGATTCAGCCAAAAGGCGATATACACAAGACATAACAACAAAAAGCAGACCATGCGGGCAAACTCTTCGAAAGTAGGCGGAATCCCCAAGACCAAAATGCCCAACGCCATCACGAGCAGGCCGAGCGAAAGAAACAAAACAGCATTCAACAACAGCGCAGCGACAAACTTGCCGTTGATCACATAATCGCGCGGAATCGGCTGGGCCATGAGCCGGCTTAACGTCCCCCGATTCCGCTCCGAATTGATGGCGTCAAATCCAAGGGCGATGCCGAGCAGCGGCCCGAGAAAGCTGACAAACGTCAGAAACGAAGGCAACGTTCCGTCCGAGACGGTGAATAATTTTAGAAACAAGTAGGCGCCTTTCGCGATTTCCTTGGCCTCTTCCGAGGAATCCAACGCGTCCCGGATTGTCGTCATCGCCGTATACAGCGAGCCGAAGCAAGTAAGCAAGATGAGGGCGATTAAAATGATCATGCGCCAACTCGTCAAATAATCGGCCAGTTCTTTTTTGACAATGGCCGAAAAGGCGCTGTTTGCCCCTCTTGCTCGTTTCTTCTCATCAAGCGCACCCACCTTCAGCCGTTCGCTCCATCTTTTCACATATGAAAAAACATCGTTTGCCCATCGCTCTTCCTTACTGGCCTTCACGTACATCCCTCCCTTCAAAATAGCGGTGATAAATCTCATCAAGTCCAAAATCCCGCCGGCTGAGATGGAACAGCGAAGATCCTGATTCGATGATCGTCTGGCTGATGGCGGCGCTCACATCCGTTTGGCAATACACATCCCATCCATCTTCCGTTTGCTCCACTTTATTGACGCCCGGAATCGCCTCGATTTTGGACCGTAAGGAAGCGTCAAGCGGCGAAGCAACCACATGGATGACATAGGCATCCTGCAAAAACAGCTGTTGCGCCAGGCGTTCGATATTCCCTTCGGCCAACAATCGGCCGCCCACGAACAAGCCGACTCGGTCGCAAATTTTCTGCACATGGTGCAATTGGTGCGAGGACAGCAGGACCGTGATGCCTTCATGGCGGCTCAAATCGCGGATCAGCCGAAGCAGCTCGCGCACTCCCTCAGGGTCGATGCCCAACGTCGGCTCATCCAAAATGATCACTTCCGGGCGCTTCATCAACACATCGGCCAAGCCGAGCCGCTGCCTCATTCCCCGCGAGTATTTCCCCGCTTTTTTATGGGCCGCATCGGTCAAATTCACCTTCTCGAGCAGCTCCCACGCTCGCTTTTCCGCCTCGGCGCGAGGAATGCCGTTTAACGCCGCCGTATACAGCAAGTTCTCCAACCCTGTCATGTGATGGTAAAAGCCGACATCATCCGGCAAGTACCCGACTTTCCGTTTAACGTCAATGGGATTTCGCACTGGATCGATCCCGCATACCCTAACCATGCCGGACGTCGGCTCGGTGAGCCCGAGCATCATCAAAATCGTCGTCGTCTTTCCGGCCCCGTTCGGGCCAAGAAGCCCAAAAATTTCCCCTTTTTGAATGGAAAGCGACAAATGGTCAACCGCCCGATGGTCGCCATACGTTTTGCACAAGTTGTCAAGCTCGATGACAGCGGGTGCTGCCATGCTTACCTCCTCCCGTATGTTTTGATCAAATAGTATAGCCCTCCGGCCACCCCGAGAATGATCAACACCGCCACCACTCCCCAAACGGTCGACGTTTTGACCGAGACGCGGAACGCCGCCTCCGCCGACGTTTCCGCCGTTTGCGCCTGGAAGTTGACAACATAATCCCCAGCGATCGCTTCATCCGACGCTTTCACTTTCGCCTTGACTGTTTTGGAATCGCCCGGGTTCAGCTGGGCGATCGTGCTTTGATCGAATTCCACTTCCCAATCAGGCGGAGCGTCAGCCGTCATATTGATGTTCAAAAGTGGAGCGCTTCCGGTGTTTTTGACAACAAGATCGATCACCCGTTCATGCCCCGCCGTCACATCGGTGCTTAAGTTTCCTGACGGCGTCGTCAGTTTGAGCGCATACGTGCCCGTAATGACCGCTTCTAACGTCAGCTCAGCCGACGTATCGCTCGTTTGCGCTTTGATCGGGATTTTGTACGTGCCCGCTTTCACATTTTCCGGCGGTTTAACCTCTACGGTAATGTCTCTTGATTCATTCGGCTCGAGCTTCACCGACGTAACGGAATTGCCTTCCGATTTGAACGTGACTTGCCAACCTTTTTCCGCCGCCGAACTTAACGCGTAATTTTGCGTCTTGGCAGTTCGATTTTTCAGCGTGACATCATACGTGAAGCTCGAATCCGCGTGCCCCTCGAGGTTCGTTTGTTCCGACGTCAGTTCCGTTTTAAACGATCCTTGTTCCGTCACGCGGACAAGCAGCGGCAATTTCGATGAACCACTGTCCCCTTTCGCGACGAGCCAAAAGCGGTAATCCCCCTTGTCGACATCCAGCGGCACGGTCACTTCCAACGTGACCTCTTCTTCTTTTCCGCCTCGGACGGACAGCTGCTCAATCGTTCTCCCCTCAGCGGTAATCGAAGTCGACCATCCTTTCGGCAGGTGGTCAAACGAGAAGGTGACGTTTTCAATGTTGGAACCGTTGTTGATGACATTGACCGTATAGTCGATTGTTTCCCCCGGCGTCACGGAAAGCCCGGTGTATGGCGTGAAGAGAACAACACCGCTTGCCGCCGATGCCGGGCGGATCGGAAGAAGAAGCGAAAAGAGAGTCAAGATCATGGCGAACATCATGATGATCCTGCTTTGCACGACATTCACTCCCTCCTTCTGTTTTCACTTCGTATACGCCAGAAATGGATCAATGGATTTGTTTTGCAGGAGAAAAATTCAGTTGTAGAATAGATGCAGAGCAACCATTCCAAGCATGCGTCGGGAGGTGGGCAAGATGGAAGACCGACGGGAAGACCTCGAACTGCTCGAGAAGATCGCCGAAGGCTCGCGCGCCGCCTTTGACCGTTTTTACGAAAAATACGCTCCGATGGTCTATCATATCGCTCTTCGGATCGTCGGCGACGAGGTGGAGGCGGAAGATGTCAGCCACGATGTGTTTCTCGAAATCTTGCAAAAACCGCATCAATTCGACCCGAAACGGGGAAGCGTTCAAGCCTTTCTTGCCGTGAAAACGAAAAGCCGGTCGCTCGACCGCCTGCGCAAGAAACGGGACCTTTTAGTGAGCCGCCTTGAGGAAGCAGCTTTAACAGAAAAGGGGGCGGAATTTGATTTTCTCCGCCAACTGGAACAACAAGTCATCATAGACGCTTTAACCCATCTCCCCGAGGAGCAGCGGCAAGCCATCATTCACTTTTACTTTCATGGGGAAACACAGCGGGAAATCGCCGCCGCGATGAACAAGCCGCTGGGCTCCGTCAAGTCGCTCATCCGCTACGGCTTGCGCAATTTGCGGAAACAAAAAGAGCTGTTCCACTGGATGGGGGCTGGCAGAGGTGAAGAACAGCATGAAGCATAGCCATATTTCGGAAGCAAAAATCGTGGACTGGCTGTTAGGCATGCTGCCAGAGCAAGAAAAAGAAGACGTGTCCAACCATCTTAAGTACTGCCTTGAATGCCAACGCCTGCTTGAAGCGTGGAAAGACATTGGGCTTAAAGAGGCAGCCCAATATGAAGCACCGCCCCTTTCTCACAAAGAGCGAATTTGGGCCCAAGCGGAAGCGCAAAGACAAACAGCGCGCGCGCAGCGAAAGGTCCGCATCGCTTCGGGATGGATCGGTGCCGCTTTGGCCGTCTTCCTTTTCGCCTTGTGCCTTTCCGCTTCGAACGACGGGCCGACCGCTTCCCATGGCGGATCGGATGAGCCATATCGATACCAGATTGTCAAACAACATACCGACATTCCAATTGAGCGAATCATCCGTAATCCCAAAACGAAACAAATTCCGATTGAGCCATCGGCGCTCTTTCAACAGATGGACGGCACAATTTGGCTCAATGACGATACGAAGGAAATGTTGATGGAAATTGAAGGGCTGCCGCCGTTTGCGGCCCGCGATTATCAATTGTGGATCATTTACACCAACAACGAGGTCAAAGGGGAACTGTTGACGATCCGCCACGGAGCGGCGCGCATTTTGATCACCGGCGAGGATGTCAAACAGTTCAAGCAAATTAAAGCGAGCCTCGAACCAAAGGGAGGAAGCGCGGCGCCGACCGGGCCGGAGACATTTATTGTCGATTTGGACCACGAATGATATTTCAACATTGAACGCTCTCCCACCTACGCTTGAGCTTTGAGGTGGGAGATTCTTGGGAACACCCGCCCCACAGCAGGCTGTCCACCAAGCCATCCCCGTGCGTCCCACGTTTCTTTACCCCTTCTGTTCTGTGGAAGCAAGAGGAAGAGTGACGGCAAATCCCGATTCATCCCCCACTTACGCTCACGCGTGGAAGTGGGGGATCTTCTCGGTTCAGGATGATAAAAACGGGGAAGGGCGCCTGCTCCTTCCCCGTATGTTTTGGACACATCACCAACGTCCGCCGCATGCGCCCGGGCAACCGTCTCACGAACGCCGCAGCGCCGTCATTTTAAGCGGCCGTTTTTCACCGCTCTCTTACCGTTGGCTTCGCTCTTTTGTCCGCAGCGCCTTTGGAATGTAAACACAATACGGCTCGCTTTCCAAATAGTCTCCCGTCACCGCGTACGCCCGCGAGCGTGAGCCGCCGCACACATATCGGAACTCGCAGACGCCGCATTTTCCTTTATATTTGTCCGGATTGCGCAAGTCTTGGAAAATCGGCGAGTGTCGGTAAATGTCCGCCAGCGGCGTTTCCCGGACGTTCCCTGCCTTCACCGGCAGCAGCCCGCTTGGGTAGACATCGCCGATATGGGAGATAAAAACAAAGCCGTTGCCGTCGTTTACTCCTTTCGGCGCGCGGCCGAGCCCGTCGACTTGTCCGGTTAAGCCTTTGTTCAACACGTCTTCGTAACGGATGCCGCCTTTTGCCGCTTTTCCTTCACGCATTTTCGCCTGCAGCACGACGCGGCGGTAATGCTGACCCGCCGTTGTTTTGATGTCAAACGGGACGCGCTTGCTCGTCTCATACAGCCAGCGGAACACCCGCTCATGCTCGATGGGGGAAATCATATCCTCCTCTTTTCCCCTGCCTGTCGGCACAAGGAAAAAGACGCTCCAAAGGACGCATTTCAGCTTCTCCACCAACGCCGCCATCTCGTCAAGCACATGAACGTTGTATCGCGAAATGACGGTGTTGATTTGCACGGGAATGTCGAGCTCATGCAAGTAGTGAATCGCACGGATCGTCAAATCAAACGAGCCGCTCACGCCGCGGAAATGGTCGTGAATCTCGGCGTTTGGCCCGTCAAGGCTAAACGCCCAGCGCGACAGGCCGACCTCTTTTGCTTTGCGGATCGCCTCTTTCGTCACGTTCGGCGTCGCGCTCGGCGTCATGGACACGCGCAATCCTTTATCGATCGCATATTTCGCTAAATCGTACACATCCGGGCGCATGAGCGGATCGCCGCCCGTAAAGACGAGCATCGGCTGATCCATCTCGTAAATCTCATCGATCAGTTTTTTCCCTTCCTCAAACGTCAACTCGCGCGGATCGCGATGGTATTGCGCTTCGGCGCGGCAATGAAGGCACTTGAGTTGACAAGCTCTCGTCAATTCCCAAATCACAATAAACGGATTTTCATTAAAATCGCGCATGGCGGCCCCCTCCTTGGCCTCCATTGTACCGCAACATTCAGGCGCGTTATGTGATATGGATCACATTTAGACCTCAACGCTAATTCCATCTTATCTTTCGATTAGCTCAACTGAAACTCCGAAACTGTGGTCAGCCAAAATGGAGGAGACCTTTATTTCAATTTATATATGAATGTGAGCTTATAACATCGCGTTCTACTTTTTTACTTTTTCAAGTCTGAAACGATTGATTCTGTACACTTCATCACAAAGAACATCAATATCCTCTTGATTATGGCTAGTGAGCAAAATCGTCCTCCCTTCTTCCTTGAATTTCCGAAGCAAGTTTCGGATATTTTCAACGCTGTCAGCATCTAAAGCATTGAATGGTTCATCTAAAATAAGCGTTTGTTGATCCTCCATAATGGCTTGAGCAATAGCAAGCTTTTGTTTCATTCCAAGTGAGTAATGTTTGACCTTTTGCGTCGATTCTGGATCTAAACCGACCAACCTCATCGTTTGCTTTATTTTGTCATCACTGATTTTGTTTCGAATGAGAGCCAATGCTTTTAGATTATCAAACCCTGTCTTTCCCGCTATATATCCAGGCCGATCAATGATAATTCCAAAATCACTGGGAAATCGTTTATTGACCCCTAACTCTTCCCCGTCCACGATCACCCTACCGTGATTAGGGAATAGAAATCCACATATGAGTTTGAATAAGACAGACTTTCCTGAACCGTTAGGACCAATAATTCCATAAATTTTCCCCTTTTCCACTGCAAAATTCACGTTTTCAAAAATCGTTGCTCCTTTAAATGATTTACTGACTTGATCTAACAGGATATGCGGCAACTTACTCACTCCTTTTTAGAAATCGAGATCTTGTTTGGAAAAGACATACAGCAAGAAAACAATGGCGAAAACATTCCATAAGAATAGAACGGTGCTGATGCGGTAAATCGAATCATTTGTCAATAAATACGCCATGCTATTCAATCCAGATGGAATAATCCCCCAGTTATTAAAACCCGGGAACATAAAAAATGAAAGTATAGCGATCCCTACGAAACTATAAAATGTTTCTTTGCTCAGCCAAGAGATCAGAAACACAAATAGGACATAAAACGAAACTTGAAGGTAGCCGTTGACCAAAAAATGATAAAACATATCAAGCAATGTAACTGAACGGTCAATAGAAACATGGAAATCAAAAGAAAAACGTTTCAACGACAAAATGAACAAAGCGAGCAATGCTAAAGCGAATAAATATAATCCAATGTATAGCATGATCTTATGATACCACGCCCAAAACCATCGGCTGATCGACTGATAACGTACTAACTTGTAATACCCCATTTCCGACAATTCCGTCTGCAAATGCAATTGGACCAAATAGATGACCCCAAAATAAAGAACCCAATAACATAAAAACGACTTGAAATAAAACGCTTGTTTGGAACCGCCTATAAACATGAAAAGAAACTGGTCCCAAACAGTTTGTCCCACGTTCTCTCGCATTCCAGACCATAATGCTAGAACAACCAAGACAATAAAAGCGGTATATTTCCAATTGTACCCTTTCACATTCAAATCCAGTCGATTGACAATCCATATGAGCAGGATCATCCATCCTATAACCACCGAAAACGATCCCCATATATTGCTGAACTGAGCAACCCCCGAATGCAAAATCAAGTAATGGCACAAATTAAACAGGGAATGAGGAGAAAGAAGTTTAAATGACACTACGCCATACACCCATATGAACACCGCAACAAACACGACAATGTCCTTGTTTTTCCACTTTACATAAAGGATGGCCAAAACAAGGTGAATACAGCTGACACTGAAAACAAGCAAAGCTAAATGCAACACCAACGCTAAAATGGGACTGTTTATAAATTTTTGCAATATTTGCGTTTCGCTTAGAGAAGCATTCAGCCTACTAAACGGACTCCAGCCAGCAAAAGAAGGGGCGCCGATTGACAAAACGAGGCTCACTGCTCCCCAAACGATTATCGATATGCTGGCACTTTGCATCAATCGAACTAGTGTCGCATACACCCAACTTCGATAAGAACCCAACCGTATCAAAACTGCATAATCAAAATCAGACATCATAATTGAAATAGAACGGTATAGAAAGACCGGCAAGATAAAATATAAGATAAGGTAAATATCACCAAAAAACTTATGCAACAAATCCCATTTATTCAACAATAATTTTGTTTGCAACGAAGCAACATACATATGCTCTTTAGCACTTAATCCATATATGTAAATCACTACTCCGAAGAGAATCCATTTGAATGCCAATAGTTCATCCACAAAATCCTTCCATTTGTTTACTACCCTAGTCATGGTGCTTATGCAACCTTTCCTTTAAATAGAACATCAATACCATCACCACAAAACATAAGAAGAGGAATGGCACGAATACTGTCCATAAAGGTTGTTGCGATATACTGAAAGGAAAAATCGTAAAGGTAGGGGAAAATTGGTCATACCCCAAAACTTGAGTAATAAAGTTTCCCAACAAGTAATAAACAAATGGAATGGAAAGCGCTATAAAAGGCTTCTCCAAAATCATGACGAGCAATAATCCCATTGTCGCATACATCATTCCATTCAGCCCTACCCATAGTGAGTAAAGAACTCCATATGGCAGCGTGCCAAGGACAAGCAACTGCTCAAACGTTGTATAAGGGATAGGATTCCCATTAGTTGGATAGAAACGAACAATTCCTAAATAAGGTTCAATATACATAGAAAATATAAAAGGGACGAATACGATCAAAAAGGCAATCAAAAAAGATAGAATCGCATTGACGATCAATTTGCTCAAGAAGTAAGTCGTCAAAGGGATGCGGATACGTACATATGGGATAAAATGGTTTTTTTGTTCACTTGGGAAGGAAATCGAATACACAAGAACCATGATAATGGGAAACAACAGCGGCACAAAATTCGAATTCAAGCGGAGAAAAAGATCCAATTGCCTATAGTAAACGTAGCCATCCTTGATTAGCATAAATTGGATGACAGGCAGAACCAACACCAATGCAGCCCAAACAATGCACTGACGCCACGTAAAGACTCTCACAAATTCCACTTTCACTTGATGCCCCAACATGCTTTACACCCTTTCCCAAGCTTGTTTTCATGTTCAAAGAGAATGGACCATCCAAACGGTTTGGTCCATTCTCATGATAAATCAATTGCTTCTCCACTCCCCTTTTACCCTGACATCTACTAATTGAGTAAGATCCGAGCTAAACTCCACTCTCGCATCCTTGCCTGCTTTGATCGAATTAGGCAGTTTGAATGGTCCCCCAACCGTTTCGATACGGACCCAAGGTCCAGTTCCTCCGCTATAAGAATACACTCTTGCATCCAGTGCTTTCCCCAGTATCGATACTTTCAAATCTGCTGACGCGCCGGTAGTCGACTTCGTTTGCTGAGGAGTAAACGCATTATCATTGAATCTTGGAACAATCACGTCATAATCATCATACGTCGTTCCCGCCTGAGCTACTCCTCCTGCGGCCAGAAGCCCTGCTGCTAAAGCAAGCACGGCAAATTTCTTCTTCATTGAGCATCATCCTCCTCATTATTTCAGAGATCACCGGCCGGCTTCACCCTTACTGTACCAAAATAACATTAAAAAAACATCCGTATTTTCCGCAAATTTCATGGCGGAAAATACCTATTTTTGAAATTTCGTTTACAGAGATTGATCGATATTGTAAAATTTTAACGAATGAAGTTGAGAGAAATGGCCTCATGGATCAAAACAGCACATCACTTATCCCCTGTAAAACTCCATGTTTCACCGCAACGTGTGTTCCAACCAAATCAGTGTTCGACATCCAGCAGCACCAGGATATCCGTTTGGCGGCGGAATTCATCGACAAGCGACGGGTGGCTGAACGATATACAATTCATCGGCGACCGGATCAAGCGCCGCGACCGACCAAGTGAAAAACGGAGCTCCTTCGTATAGCGCAAACGCCTTTGGCCGCCAGATAAAAGACACAAAGTAATTAAAAACGTTCACAAATGAAAAAGGGGCTGATCCAAAACTCTCTCGTGTTCTGGGTCAGCCCTATTGCCATGAAAAAGCAGCTCAACCACGTCCTTTTTCAAACTTGAGAAATGAGCACCTTCTCATCTTTTGATCAGTTCAACCGGAACCCCGAAACTGTGATTGGTCAAAATGGAAGAAACAGCATCCCGTTCCTTTTTTGTATGATAAACAATGTGAATAAGCGCTTCATCCGCTTGATCTCCGCACGGTGCCCCCACTCTCACGCTGACGCCCTCTCCGATGTTCTCTAAGCGAGCGACAAGATCCCGGTGCTGACTCAATGCACGTTTCACTTCGGATTGGCTCGGCAGCTTTCCGCATTCAGGTCGAGAGAATTCTTGTTTGCCCGGAAACGGGATAAGCGACAACCCTATCCCTCCTCCTGCCACCAAAAGCCCTCCGCCCAACACTACGGCAATGCCAATGGCCCACCATCTTTTTTTCGTCATCTTGATTTGCCCTCCCTCCTTAACCATGACGAATCCCTTTTAGCGCGTGCATGGCATGAGCAGCTTGCATCATTTTCTCATCATGAGTGGCGACGATAACCGTTCTTCCTTGCTTCGCCAATAATTGAAGCAGCTCGATGACGCGATCACCGTTGGCCTCATCAAGAGAGGCCGTCGGCTCATCAGCAAAAATGACTTGTGCATCTTTATAGAGAGCGCGGGCAATGGCCAAACGTCGCTTTTCACCTCCGCTTAGCCGAGCGGCCAATTCTCGTTCTCTTCCATCCAATCCCGTTTCCGATAACACTTTGCGCACCTTCTCCTTGTCGCCAACGACTTTCGAACGAAACAAACTCGAAGCCATTGTGACATTAAACGCAACCGATTCTTCCTCAATGATTCCGTAATCTTGGAGAACGAATGCCGCATGGTGTTTCCAAAACAGACGGCGTTGCTTCGCTCCCCAATTGGTTGTGTCGACACCATCCATCAATACCCGTCCGCTTGTCGGCCGCAAAAGCAAGCCAAGCACATGGAGAAGCGTCGTTTTGCCCGCTCCGCTTGGACCGACAAGCGCCGTCAAAGCTCCAGGGGAGCATACGACACTTTCGTTCTCCATAATCGTTCGCTCATTAATCATCATCGTCACTTGATCGGCCTCAATTCTCATGGAGCCTTCCTCCTTCTTTCTACAACTGGCGCAGGGAGTTTTTCGCAAACACCCAAGCTGCCGCGCCAATATGTATGAACGGCAAAGCAAGCAGTACAAGCGCCCCTGTTAAACCGACTGGCAACCAGCTGTTTGTTCCTTGAAATAGCATGATCACCATGACCATGATCCCCCCTAAAAACCACTCTTTCACGATTCGCCCGCGCAACACCGCCCACCAAGATGCCCCAGCAAGGCGAAGAGGAAAATCGCGTTTTGCTTTTAACACAGCCATAATAAACGCACTAATGGCGGAGGCAATAGCCAAGGCCGCTAAAAGACCAACAATCGATCCAATTCTAAGCCACACGAAATAGGCATAAAGCTGCGCGCGCAAAATTCCTTCCTCCGCCATATAGTTGACGCGGATCCGGTTCTGAAGGCCGCGTTCAGATACGAGTTTCTGTGTTTCCTCTAGTCCGACAAAACTCAACTCCGACGAAGAAGCGACAGAGATCAAAAAGTTGTCATTGAATAATGAATGGACATGAGGGGCAACCAACAATAACACCTCCTTCGGCCGGGCAAACTCAAGCTGTCCGCCAAAGCGGACAAATGGAAAAGGGGACGATCCGGTCAAACGACACATCTTGACCTCATGCCATATGGCTTGAGCCTGTTGCTGGTTTCTTACATATAACGGGATGGAGAGTTCGACAAATTGTCTCACGTCCTTTGGAATCTGTTCCAGCGCAAGAGGAACCAAAGATAGCCCTTTGTTCTTTTTGCGAACGATATCCAACCATCGCTCATTCACGATAACCATGTAACGATACGGCGCAATGGTCATGCCATCGATGGCGAAATCGTCTTCCGTCCACGCTTTCGATAACACTACGCGATCGTCGGCCTCCGCTTGTCGAACCATGTCCCCCACCGATGGTTGCAACATCTGAAACAACTGCTCGATTTCCGCTCCCCCCGCTCTTCCTGGACGGGACGGGAACACCAACACCGCTTGATCAGCCAACGACTTCCACATGATTTGTTCCTGTGCTGTTTTTCTAGCATTCGTATAAGCTGAAACCGCCGGTGAGACAGCGGAAAGGACGAAAGCAAATACAGCGAGTTTCAATACAGCCGAACTTCTGGCCAAACGCTTGACAGCAGGTTCGCGCATCGCCAACATCTCTGGATTCGGCCATGAGGCAACAGAAAAAATCAACGCGCAAGCCATTGTCAAAGAGATCACCATCGCCTCAGCCAAAAGCAACACTTTACTATAGTAAGGCACGAATCCCCATCCATAGACAAAGCCGACATAAAGAGCGGCCAAGACGTCCAATATAGCGGCGGCCAAAACCATAGCCAGCAAAAAGTGGCTGAAATCCTCGCATTGGATGCGCGACGTCGGAACTCCCGCCAACACACGCAACGCGCGCCCTTTCGCTTTGACCGCCAGCCAGTATAAAGCTAATGACACCATCAGCGCCGAAACAGCCAACAGCGCCACACCAAAATCGCTTTGCACGATCAAAAATTGGAGAATGGTCAACAGAGTCTCTTCGTTCCACTTCTGATCGACCCGATGCGACGCCAGCCAATGTTTCAACTCGTCTATATGATCGGTTTTCCCTGTCACCAAATAATCGCCATTGGCAAACGAATGGGCCAACGCGCGGCGATCGCGGATCTCCGCATCTGGCTCATGGCCAAAGCGCTGAATTCTCTTTGGAAAATCCCCTTTCTCCCCCACTTGAACAAAGATCTGTCCCGACTGATCCCCCCATAAATCTGGCGCGATTTTCATCAATCCTAGTTCCCATCGATCGCTCATCGCCCCCAACTGTTGAAACACATCTTCCTGACGCAAATCAGACTGGCTAAAATCCAATGTCACTTTCGCTTTCACATCCAGCTGTTCCGGAAAAAAGCGGTCATGGACATCCGAAACAACAATCGCTACGAAAGCTAAGAGAAGAAACTGCACAGCGGAAACAGCGACCACGATTTTTTTATGCATGAGCCTCATTCCTTCCCTAATCCATCATCCCCCGGAAGAGAAAGATCCCATCCCGCTCGGGAAGGGGTGAAAGAAAAGCTTCCAGTCAAACAGATTCATTATTTGCAAATTCTATAGTAATAGGCGTCATCAGACCATGGGAAATTTAGAGCCCCTTTCTCAGCAGCAGAGGTCAATCCTGCAGGGGTATCGACACTTCTTAACATCTCACCATTGTATACAACTGTTGAACCGTGGCACGAAGTTGGATGATAGTAATAGGAGCGAACCATAGCATTCCAGAAGCCATATGTCCATTTTCCTCCCTCACTTGGATATTGGACGGTAGGACCTGGATGCAGCCACGCTCCAGCTTGATTTGGGTTTGCCAAGCCAAAAGCGATGATGGAAAGCACCAACACACCAGCCAATGCCATGACCTTTCGCAACAATACATGGACGGTTTTAGGCGAAGCAAGAATCCCAAACATCAGTAATCCCCCTTTTTATACTTCATGCTTTGATCCAAAATACATCACCAATGATTGAGAACACAGGAATTAGCCGGCCGGCTTCACCCTTACTGTACCAAAATAAAATCGAAAAAACATCCGTATTTTCCGCAAATTTCATTGCGGAAAATACCTATTTTTTGAAGCTTCGTTTACAGAGATTGATCTATATTGTAAAATTTTAACGAATGGAGTTGAGAGAAATGGCCTTATGGATCAAAACAGCACATCACTCATCCCATGTAAAACTCCATGTTTCACCGCAACGTGTGTTCCAACCAAATGCGTCGCTACTCGCTGCGTTTTACGGGGGAGGGGGAAGAGACAATGGTGAAAATCAACATTTTGATCATAGGGGATCATGGCCTTGTCATGGATAGCATCCGTCAGCTTTTGGAACGCGAGCCCGACTTGGAAGTAGTGGGAGCCGTCTTCTCTCCAGCCGAACTAGAGAAGGAGATCGCTCACTTCCAGCCTGATATCATTGTCATCGATGCTCCGAACCAAAGGCAGAACAACCTCATTTGGACAAAGAACATCTCATCACGATTCCCTGCAAGCAAAGTGGTCATGTTATCGGGGGATGCCAGCGCAGAATATGTACATGCCGTCCATGAGGCAGGCGCCTATGCTTTTGTATCCAAATGCGATTCTGCCGAAACCCTGATTCACGCCATTCGGGAAAGCTATCGCGGGGTGAAATCGTTTCCGGCCGATCTTGCTTTCTATGATGGTTCGCCCTTGACCGACATGGAATTGGCCGTTCTCGATCTCATTGCTAGAGACAAAACAAACAGCGAAATCGGCGAACAACTGAACATCAGTAAACGAACCGTGGAACACCACGTGTCTTCCATTTTGCGAAAACTTCACGTCAAATCGCGGGCGGGAGCAGTCGGAAAAGCGTTTAGGCTCGGATTGCTTGAGTAACCCTGTTTAGTGGTGGGCGATTCAGGCAGCTGAACCATTCCATGGTCAAGGATGGCTCTTCTGATTGAAAAAAGTGTATGCTGTGTCTGCTTCGGCCACAATTCCCCCTTCACCGGTACTCTTCCTCCGTATTGACATTGCGCCATACGGTTTCATCCGCGGCAAGCTGTTGGGCGTCAACATAGCGGACGCGGGCGCGGTCAAGGAGCGCCGCCATCCTCCGTTCGCCGTCATCAAGCAGTTCAGCAATCACGAGGCTGATCCGCCGGTGGTATAAGGCGACCAATGGCTCGGGGCGGCCGCCATGGAGCGGGACGATGGCATCAACCATCGGATCGATATGAGAAGCAAGCCGCTCTGTCACTTCCCTCCGCATGTACGGCATGTCGCACGGCAAGACGAATACCCAGTCGGCTCGGCTCTGTTCCATGACGGTGTAAAGGCCGGCCAGCGGCCCAGAACCACGGTAACGCTCCACATCAAGCAGCACCGGGATGTCCGTTTGCCGGCGGAATTCATCGACAAGCGACGGGTGGCTGACGATGTACAATTCATCCGCGATCGGATCGAGCGCCGCGACCGACCAAGTGAAAAACGGAGCTCCTTCGTGCAGCGCAAACGCCTTCGGCCGCCCGAACCGGCGCGACTGGCCGCCGGCGAGCACCGCTCCGGCAATCGTTTGTTTCATCATGCTTCCCCTTTCCGGACATCCATCGTTTGTTTTTACCGTACCATACCAACCGGCGAAAAAAAAGATTTCCGCCTGCAGACGGAAATCCCAATGGAGCGGATGATTTATTTTTTGCCGATGGCGACCCGCCAGACGTCCGGCCCTTCCTCTAAGTACTCCCATGTAAACTGATCCGGACGCTCCATCATAAATTGGTATTGCAACGGACGCGGATCATGGTCATTGACAAGCTCCATTACTTCCCCCGGCTTCAAATTGTCAAACAGCCGAAAAATTGCCGGATGGCGATCCCGCGGCGGATAGTCCGGGGCGTGGATTTTGGCAGCAAATTGGTTCATAACATTGGCCTCCTTTGTAGTATAATGAATTATATACTTTATCATAACCGCTTGAGCCTTGGGCGGTAGTGACGAGCGTCACAGCCCGAAGGTGAACATGTTCAATCCCCATGAAAGGAGAAATGGCGGTTGGAAGAGCTTGTTGGCTTTTGCGCGCAATGCGGCAAGCCGATCCATTGTCTGCATGGTTTTTTAAACGGCGTCGTCAGCCGAGAAACAGAGACGTTGTACTGCTTTCCATGCCATGACAAGCAAAAGGAAACCGAACACACCACGCCGGACAAATGCCACAAGTGATTGAAAACGTTCACAAACGAAAGGGGGCTGACCCAAAAATCCGCTAAAAAGCGGACTTTTGGAGCCAGCTCTTTCTTTATTAAGTAAGCCGTGTATTGATCATGAACGATTCTGAATCAAACCCTTTTATTTATAATTTTCGTCAAAACAATGTCGCTGCCGGGATTAACATGACCGTACGGGCTAAAACGCACTCCTTTTCCTGGACGGATACAAAGCGACAATGACACAAAACGTTATGTTCAAATTTCTACGAATCATTTATAATATGAATGGGGAACGATTGTCCTCATTTGTTCTGCGCTACAATCCCATCCCTTTCCTCAACCACTTACTCTACACGCTCGTTTCCCCAGTCCTCAAAAGAAAGGAGCGATTCATCATCACCCACTTTTCCATGGCTACTATATAAGAAGGGAGGATTTTCCTTGGAAGCGATATTGAACCAAATTTTGGACAAGCTCCAAATGATCGAACATGAAGTAAGCGATATCAAAACAAACATGGCAACGAAACAGGAACTCGAAGAAGTAAAGCAAAACTTCTCAACAGAGCTTGAGGATATTAAAGCCAACATGGCAACGAAACGAGAACTTGAAGAAGTGAGGAATCGTTTCACAAAAGAGTTCGAAGATATTAGAACCAACATGGCCACTAAACAAGAACTCGAAGAAGTGAAGCATAGTTTCACAAAAGAGATCGAAGACATCAAAGCCAACATGGCTACCAAGCAGGAGCTTGAAGACATCAAAGCCAACATGGCTACCAAGCAAGAGCTTGAAGACATTAAAGCCAACATGGCTACCAAGCAAGAACTTGAAGACATCAAAGCCAACATGGCTACCAAGCAGGAGCTTGAAGACATCAAAGCCAACATGGCTACCAAGCAAGAGCTTGAAGACATTAAAGCCAACATGGCTACCAAGCAAGAACTTGAGGACGTAAAGAACAACCTAATGAAAGAATTAGATCATGTCAAAGCCAATATGGTCACGAAGCAAGAGTTTGTTCTCGTCCAACAAGCAGTGCTTGAAACAAATGAAATCGTTAAGAAAATAGAACAAAACATGGAAAAGCACGAACGGATTTTAGATCTTCTTTCTAGGCGTTCGATTGAACAAGAAGCGGCAATTTCCAGCATTCGTCTTATTAAGGCACCATAAGCAAGGAGAGAGCATCCCTCCCTACCTTTCTTAGGTGCGGCCGCCTTTATAGTATTTATAGTAAAGGAAGAAACATCTCCATTGGAATGCGTTCGACCATTTCGTGAACTACATGAGCCATATGATCCAGTGGAATGATATCGCCTGGCAACGTGAGATGATTCATGGTACACTCTTCAAAAATTATGATGATGTTTCATAAACAAATCGCTCCTTTTCCGGCGATAGCGGTTATGATAACTCTATTCTGCCAGAAAACGAACGATTCTCTTCTATTTTCGTGTAAAAACGGGCTAATCCCAAAACGCATTCGCGTTTTGGGTCAGCCCCGTTTTGGTTATTCTTCCTCCGCCAAATTCGCCGCCGGCAGCTCTTCCCCTTCGCCGTGCGTTGGCTTGCGCAAATGGAACAGCACCTTGATGGCGAAAACAAGCAACGCAACGACGCCGATCAAAAAGATCGTATCCGGAACGAAGCGGACAAGCAGCAAATTTTGTACGACATCTTGTTGCAAAAACGAAGGCGAACGAGACGCCCAATAGCCGTGTTCAAACGCTTCTTTGATTTGCAGCACCCCAACCGGGAGAAGCGTGATGAGAACCATGCCAGCCAGGCCGATGTTCAGCATCCAGCAAGAGAATTTCAGCCATTTGTCGTTCCATGCTTCCGGTTTGACGATGTTGCGCAGCGAGTAAAGAAGCACGGCGATCGCAAACATGCCGTACACGCCCATCATCGCCGCATGGCCGTGGGTCGGCGTTAAGAATTGCCCGTGTTCAAAGTAGCTGACCGCCGGCAAATTGATGAGAAAGCCGAACACCCCGGCGCCGACCAAGTTCCAGATCGCTGTGGAGATCAAAAACCAGAATGTTGCTTTATACGGGAAGTTGACTCCGCCGTCGCGCATCATTTTGTATTGCTCGTACGCTTCCAAAATAAGGAGCGTGAGCGGAATCACTTCGAGCGCCGAGAACACGGCGCCAAGGGCGATCCAGATTTCCGGTGAACCGTTGTAGTAATAGTGGTGGCCGATGCCGATCACACCGCTGCCCAATAAAATCGTAAATTGGAAATAAAGCGCCCGGACGGTCGATGTTTTCGTCACAAGCCGCAGCTGGACGAGCAAAAACCCGATGACGACAACGGCGAACACTTCGAAAATGCCTTCGACCCATAAGTGGATGATCCACCAGCGCCAAAAATCCGCCATCGTAAAGTTCGTATCCGGCTCGATAAAGAACGCGAAGATGTAAAAGAACGGAACGGCGATGGCTGAGTAAAACAGCAAGTGGATGAGCCCGCCTTTGTCGCTTTCTTGCTTCAGCCCTCGTTTGATGCCGCGAAAGACGATGAACAGCCAAAGCAGCATGCCCACGACTAAAATGATTTGCCAAACGCGGCCGAGCTCAATGTATTCCCATCCTTGATGGCCAAACAGAAACCATTCGTTCCCTAAGTAGCCGTTGACGCCTAGCCATTGGCCGATCATGCTGCCGGCGACAAGGACAACAAGCGCCCAGAAGAGCAGATCGACGAGCAGCCCTTGCTTTTTCGGCTCTTGCCCACCGACAAGCGGCGCGATGAAAATCCCCATGCCAAGCCAAGCGGTGGCAATCCAGAAAATCGCCAGCTGCAAGTGATACCCTTTGGCGATGTTAAACGGCAATAGGTCATGGATCCATTTGATGCCGAAGAAGCTGTCCGGTTCCGTATAGTAGTGGGCGAGCAACGCCCCGAACATCGTTTGGACGAAAAAGAGCGCCGATACGACGACGAAATATTTGCCCGCTTTCACTTGCGACGGAGTCAGCGGCTGCCGCCGCAAGTCGATGACCGGAAACTTCCCTTCTGCATACGCTTCTTGCATGCTTAGTTGATAACGGTGGAAGACGTACAAAATGATCCCGATAAACAAAATCAAAATCGTGACGCTGACGCCGCTCCACCATACCGCGGAAAACGACATCGTATTGCCGGCGTCCTCATAGTACGGCCAGTTGTTCGTATACGTAATCTCGTCGCCAATTCTCAACGTGCTCGACAGCCAAGCCGTCCAGAAGAAAAAGTCGGCAATTTGCTTGATTTGGTCGCCATCCGCCACCCAGGCACGGTTCGATTTTGGCATGTCGCTTTCTTTGATCAATCCTTTTTTCAATCCCCAACCGTCGCCATTGGTGAACACGTCACGGTAATAGTCGCGCACTTTTTCCAACCCGTATACTTGCGCATCCGTCAGGACGAGAACATCTGTAACCGGATTGTAGCGGTTTTTTCGCATTTCCTTGATGACTTGTTCGCGGATGATCGTTTTCTCATCGTCGGTTAAATCGGCAAACGGTTTGTGATACCGCTCTTTTGCTTTGTAATCTTGCATGCCTTCCGTATAAATTTTCAACGCTTCCGCCGTATAGTCCGGCCCCATATACGACCCGTGTCCAAGCACGGTTCCGTAATCCATCAGCCCGTATTTTTGGAAGACGGCCTGCCCGCCGATGATCGTTTCTTTCGTCATCAGCACTTGGCCGTCTTCACTGCGCACTTCCTTCGGCCTTGGCGCCATTTCTTTAAAAATCCAATACCCGCCGACAAGCAGGACGGTAAAGCTGATCACAATAGTGAAAATGAGAATCGATTTGAGAAAACTGTTGGTCGTTTGCCGCCCCGTCCGCATGTTGGGGCGAACGGATCGATGAACTTCCATATAAGCGGAAAAGAACAAATCATCTCGATTTTGCAGACGGGAGAAATGTTTCCGCATGCCGGCTTTTTCTTAAAAGGCACCTATCCGGCCCACGCCGAAGTGGTCGAGGAAGCGACATTGATCGCGATCCCAATCCACGATTTCGAACAAGTGCTGATGGCGAGCCCTGAACTTTGCATAAAACTGTTCCGCGTCATGGGCGAAAAAATCGTCGACTTGCAAAACCGGCTTGAGGCGCAAGTGCTCCATAATACGTACGAACAAATCGTGCTGCTTTTGTTGCGGTTGACGCGCACGAACGCCGTCAAGCAAGGGAAATGGCATCGGCTCACCGCCCATGTGACGAACCGCGAGCTGGCCAACATGATCGGCACCGCCCGGGAAACGGTGAGCCGCACGTTGAGCCAGCTGAAACGGAAAGGGCTGATTGACGTCGACGAACACGGCTTTTATTTGATTGACCGCGAAGGGCTCGAACAAGAAATCTTTTTCTAACTCCTTTTTCCCCATCGTCCGGCACCGGTCGGGATGCGCAATGGAGCTGATGGGGTTTCCTTTCAAACACTTGGGCAAGCCCATCTTTCTGAAACATGCTATTCCGCCCTTTCAAACGAAGACGAAACCTTTTTTCCAAAGTGGAATATGTCATGTTTCGGCCGAAAGATGTGAGCTATATCACAACATTCCGCAGTGAAAATGATTATCATGATAGTCAAAAAGGAGGGAAAGCGCATGGGTGTGACGATTGAACTCGATGTGCGCGAAGATTTGCGGCAGAAGCGGGAACCTTTTGAAAAAATTATGAACGCCATTAAGCCACTCAAACCGGGCGATACGTTCATTTTGCACGCCCCGTTCAAGCCGCTGCCGTTGTTTCCGATTATGAAAGCGAAAGGATTTACGTATGAAGTGGAACAAATCGAAAAAAAACATTGGAAAGTAACGTTTGTGAAGCAGGGGGGATGACCGATGATCCTCGATAACCGCGGACTCGAGCCGCCGCAACCGATGATGCGGACGCTAGCCGCCCTCGCGAAGCTGAATCCTGGGGAGACGCTGACGATCATTAACGACCGCCGCCCGATGTTTTTGTACGAGCAGCTTGATGAGCTCGGCTACCGGCACGAGACGGTCGCACGCGAAGACGGCAGTTTTGAAATCCGCATTACGAAAGGATGAGCAACGTGTTTCCTACTCGCACGGGGACAGAAACAGACGTCCGTCTTCCGTTCTCGTTTATCATGTTCGCCGTGTTGGCGTTCGCCGCGTCGCAGCTTATGTTGCTTGGAGCGATTCCCTCACTTAGCAGCGGCGCGTTCCGGTTGCCGTTCGTCTGGGCGGCGGCCCACCTGGCGTTGCTTGGCTTTGCGTTGATGACGGCCATGGGGGCGATGTATCAGCTCGTTCCGGTCGCCTTTTTGACGCCGATTTGGAGCGAGCGGCTCGGCTTTTGGCAATTTGCAGTGACAGCGGCCGGAATTGTCGCATTTGCCGTAAGCCTGGCGGCGGCGCCAAACCGGGCGTTTCTTCCCAGCTTGTTGCTTTTGCTTGGCATCATCCTATTCGTCTGGCAAATGGCGATGACGTTAAGAAAACAAGAAACGAAAAATATCATGACGCTCTTTGTCGCCACGTCACTGTTGTTTTTGCTGCTGACGGCGGCCGCCGGGGGGCTCTTGGCGTTTCACTTTTTCGCCGCCAAAGGCGCTAACAGTCATGAAGTGGTGTTCGGCTTGCATGTGCTGTTCGGGCTGTGCGGCTGGTTCACACTGCTCATCATAGGCTTTTCGTACAAAATGGCGCCGATGTTCTCGCTCGCCCACGGCTTTTCGCTGCGGCCGGCGCGTTACGTCTATGCGCTGTACATCAGCGGGATTGCGGTGGCGTTCGCCAGCTTATTCTTGCGAAGCCACGCATGGCTTATAGCCGGTGCAGCCTTGCTCATGAGCGGATTCGTTGTTTTCGCCTGGCATATCCGCGCCATTTTGCAAAAGCGGATGAAAAAAACGCTTGACCGCCCGTTCCGCTTTTCTCTTTCGGCCATCGTCATCGGCCTCGGGCTGCACGTTGCCGCCTTTGCCGCCATCGTTGTCGGCAGCGGACGGCTGCTTGGCATCATTGTTTATCTATTCATTGTTGGCTGGATCCTGTTTAGCATCATCGGCTATTTGCTCAAAATCGTGCCGTTTTTATGGTGGACGCATCGCTACAGCGAAAAAGTCGGCCAACAACACGTGCCGACGTTAAGGCAAATGATGAATGAGCGAGCCGTCACCGTCCAATGCCGCCTATGGCTTTTCGCCCTCGCGCTGGCGGCTGTGGCGCTTGCTGTCGCGAGCGTGCCGCTGTTCGCCATCACTCAAGTGCTGTTGGCTGGATTAAGCGTTGCCTTTGCCGGAACGATTTTAACGGTCTTCCGAAAATAAGCGAATGAGGAGGAAAAGAACGATGGATGTCCGCAAACTTGCCATTCAACAGCTGAAAACGGTCCTTGATCCGGAGCTCGGCATTAACGTCGTCGATTTAGGGTTGATTTATGACTTAAAAATCGAAGATGGGCATATCAATGTCCTGATGACGCTCACGACCCCGGGCTGCCCGCTTCACGACTCGATCGCCGGCGGCGTCAAACGGGCGCTCGAGCAAATCGACGGCATCCGCGACGTGCGCGTCCAAGTGACATGGAACCCGCCATGGACGCCGGAGCGAATGAGCGAAGAAGCGCTCCGGCAGCTTGGGCATTTTTCCTGAAACGGTCCACTTTTCCATCCCTTTTCGCCGTTCGCCCGTGTTGGGCGGACGGTTGTTTCATTGTCCTGCAACTGCTGAACACTCCCCGCCCTTTATTTTTGTATCGTATAGAAAAAACGAGAGCCATCGCTTGGCTATTTAAAGGAAAAACGAATCGAGGCCGCGAATCATATACCAAGAGGTGAGAGCGATGTTTGCTAAAATCGACGAGCTGAAACAACGGTTGGATGCGTTGCGCCCTTTGCCTCCAGGGTTGGTGAAAAACTTGCGGGAATCATTTCGGATCGAATGGACATACCATTCTAACGCCATCGAAGGCAATACGTTAACCTTGTTAGAAACAAAGCTAGTCGTAGAAGAAGGGATTACCATTGGTGGAAAACGACTCAAGGAACATTTGGAAGCGATTAACCATGCGGAGGCGATTGACTTTATTGAAGAGTTAGTCGCAAACAAAGAACATTTGACCGAGCACGTGTTGAAACAGGTCCATTATTTAGTATTAAAGAGCATTGACAATGAAAATGCCGGGAAATATCGAACATACAATGTGCGCATTTCCGGCAGCTCGTACACCCCCCCTCACTTTTTGCATGTACAAGATGAAATGAATCGATTGTTTTCTTGGTATGAAACGAATCAATATGCTCTTCATCCAATCGAACTGGCGGCTCGTTTCCATTTTCAGCTCGTATCCATTCATCCATTTGCTGACGGAAATGGACGAACTGCCCGCTTAATGATGAATTTCATTTTAATGCAGCATGGCTATCCGCCCGCTATTGTGAAAGCAAATCCAGAGCAGCGCCGGAAGTATTACGAAACGCTGGAAAAAGCGAGCGTCGAAGGCGAGGTCACTCCGTTCATTCAATTGATCGCCGCATGTGTCGAAGAAAGCTTGCGCCACTATTTGTACGCGTTAGGGATGGAAGACGAATGAAACAGTACAAGAAAAAGACACGGAAGTGGACATGATTCCGTGTCTTTCTTGCTCCAATTCTAAGGTTGGCATTTGATCGGCTATTCAAGCAACACGTTCCACAACCATGCCATCAAAGGAACGATGACAAAAAAGGCCAAGGCGATGCATCCGACATATTGAATCCACCGGGGAAATCCTCGCCAATCGAGGGCTTCCCGCTTCATCGCCCCTCCCGCAGCGATCCGATCCAACTCTTCGGTCGGCGAAAACACCCGGTCGTCCACCCGTTGAACCTCTTCTATCCGTTGTGTTTCATGCCTCTCTTCTTCTCGAGATCCCTTCATGCCGCCCCCTCTTCCCCATGATTTTCCTGAACAGGCCAAAACGTTTAACAACTGCCATCCCAAACGTTCGACCTAATCAGCGGTTGGCATTTTCCTCTTTCATTATACCGTCTCTCATCGTCAGAAAGCACCCATATTTTCCACGCCTTTCATGAGGGAAGACCAATGCACTCCTTCGAAGTTGAGAGAGGCGCCGAAGCAGTCCTTTCCTCGCTGCCCGCAGCCCCGTCTCATTCTTTCACCCGCAGCAGGCGCATGCTGTTGAATGTCACGAGCAGCGTCGCGCCCATATCGGCGAACACCGCGAGCCAAAGGGTGAGCCAGCCCGGGACGGCGGCGGCGAGCGCCAACGCTTTGAGTCCTAAGGCGACGGCGATGTTTTGCCGGATGACGGCAAGCGTTCGGCGCCCAAGGTGGACGGTGTACGGCAACTGGCGCAAATCATCGGCCATGAGCACAACATCGGCTGTTTCCAAGGCGGCATCCGTCCCCGCCCCGCCCATCGCCACACCAATATCGGCCGCGGCCAAGGCAGGGGCGTCATTCACCCCGTCGCCGACCATGGCGGTCATGCCGCAACGTTCTTTCAGCTCGCGGATCGCCGCCAGCTTCTGTTCCGGAAGGAGCTCGGCGCGAATATCAGATACACCCGCTTGACGACCGATGGCCTGTGCGGTTTGCTCGTGGTCGCCCGTCACCATCACCACTTCCGCCACTCCAAGGCGCCGCAGCGCGGCGACCGTTTCCGATGCGGACGGCCGCAGTGGATCGGCCGCGGCGATAAGACCCAACAGCCGATCGGCGGTGCCAACGGCCATCACCGTTTTTCCTTCGCTGCGGAAAACAGCGATTTGTTGTTCCACTTCATCCGGCCACTCCCCGATCAAGCGGGTGAACAAGGCCGGGCTGCCGATATAATACGTTTCGTTTCCGACAGCGGCCTTGACTCCTTTTCCGGTCAACGACTGAAACGCATCAACTGGCGCGCCAAGAAACGGCGCTCCCTCCTCTTCCGCTTGGCGGACGATGGCTGAAGCGAGTGGATGCTGCGATCGTTTTTCGATCGCCGCCGCCACCGCCAGCAGTTGTTCACGGCTCCCTTCATACACGACGACATCGGTCACGGCTGGTCTCCCTTCCGTCAACGTCCCGGTTTTATCAAAGGCAATCGCCCGCAGCCGGCCGATTTGTTCGAGATATACCCCGCCTTTGATGAGCACGCCGCGCCGAGCCGCGTTTCCGATGGCCGTCACAATCGCCACCGGGGTGGAGATGACGAGCGCGCACGGGCAGCCGATGACAAGAACGGCAAGACCGCGGTAAATCCAATCAAGCCACTCCCCGCCCATCACGAGCGGCGGCACAAGAGCGATCAGAAGCGCGGTCACGATAATAAACGGCGTATAATAGCGAGCAAACCGGTCGACGAACGCTTGCGACGGCGCCCGCTCCGCTTGCGCCTCTTCTACAAGATCAATCATTTTCGCCAATGTCGTTTCATCCGCCCGCTTTGTCACTTCAACTTCGAGGAATCCTTCTCCATTCAGCGTCCCGGCAAACACTGCATCCCCCACTGCTTTTTCCACCGGCAGACTTTCGCCGGTGATCGCCGCTTCATTCACTGTGGAGGCGCCGCTTATGACAATGCCGTCCAAAGCGATTTTTCCACCCGGCTTGACGATCATGACATCCCCGACGCGAACGTCTTCGACCGGAACGGTCACCTCCTCCGCACCGCGCCGAATCGTCGCTGCAGCGGGCGCCATCTCCATCAACGAGGCGATCGACCGCCGTGCTCGATCCATCGAGTAGCTCTCGAGCGCTTCGCTGATGGCAAATAAAATGACAACGACTGCTCCCTCTTGCCATTCGCCGATCGCCGCCGCACCGAGAATAGCGATCGTCATTAATGTTTTCATATCAAACTGCCAGCGGGCCAGATTCCGGAGCCCCGTCCAGAACAGGGAGTAGCCGCCGATCACGATCGCCGCCAAATACATCGCAATCGCCAGCATCCCCTTGTCCGCCGCATCGGCCGCAATGCCAATCAGAAGCAATACAGCAGAGACAAGGACGTTCCTGTTCTCTTTCTTCTTCCAAAACGGCTCCCGCCGGATGGTGCGCTCGCGTTCTTCACGAATTTTCAGGCGTTCAAACGCTCCCGCTTGTTCAAGCTCATCAATCGTCGCCTCGCCCCAAACGGTGAGCTTGGCGGCGCCGAAATTCACTTTCGCCTCTTTCACGCCGGGCAAGGATTTCACGTTTTGCTCAAACTTAGCTGCGCAGTTTGTGCACGTCAGTCCTTGCACGCGGTATGTTTTGGCCTCGAGCCGATCTAATGTTTGTTCATTCCCCACGGCCGTCCCCCTCTTTCCGATGGGCGAGCGCGACAAGCAGCAGCTCGCGAATATGGTCGTCATCCAGCGAGTAAAAGGCCAGTTTCCCCTCTTTTCGATATTTCACAATTCCTTGCTTATACAAAATGCGCAAATGATGTGATGCCGTCGCCACTGTCGCCCCAATCACGTTTGCGAGGTCACAGACGCACAGCTCCTCTTCACCGCAAAGCGCATACACGATCTTCGCCCGGTTTTCATCGGCAAGCGCCTTAAAAAAAGGGACAATCTCGGCAATTGGTTCATCGCGAAGCCGCCGCTGAACCCGCTCGACCTTCTCGTCGTCATAACAGTAAACGTCGCACACATCATGACGGTGCATTCCTTCTCGCTCCTTGTCAATATTCAAATATTCACTTGAATATAGAATAGCATATCTCCCCCTTATATTCAAATATTCATTTGAACAAAAAATGTGCTCAAACGAAAAATCCGCCTTTTTTGTTTTTAAAAGGCGGATTCCCTCTTGTGAAGCACGCTTTAGCTGACCACAAACATGTTCGTTTCCTCATTGCCGATTTTGCTTACACATGCTCGCGAAACCAGCGCACCGTCTCCAAAAACGCTTCACGCGTCACTTTATGGCCGGCGTGCGGGTCGGCGATGAATTGCAGCCGGTCTTCGTTTCCTTCATAAAGTGGTTTAATTTGCTTGTAAAACTCATATGTATAAGCATACGGGACGACTTGGTCGGCTTTCCCGTGCCAGATGAACAGCGGCCGGCCGTCGAGTTTTTCCGGCTGCTTGGATAAATCGTAGCGGGCGAGCTTTTCTTTTTCGAGCGCAAGCAGCGTCGGTGGCAGCGGAATGTCGATTTGGCGCCGCTTTCCTTCTTCAATCATCTCATCAAAAAAGGCGCTGTAGTTCGGGCAGCCCATGAGCGCCACCGCCGCCCTCACCCACGGATAGACGGCGAGCGCGCCGAACGTGACGATTCCGCCCATCGATGTCCCAGCGAGCCCAATCCGTTCTCGGTCAGCCAGCCCGCGGCTTACAAGGTCGTTTTTCATCTCCTCGATTTCGGTGATCGTGCGCACAACAATGTCCCAAAACGACAGCTGCAATTTCCGTTCGCTCAAGCCTTCGTCCCGTTCACCGTGAAACAGCGCGTCGGGAAGCACAGCGCGGTAGCCCGCCTCGGCGAGCAAGTAGCCGAAATGCAAATTATGTTCTTTGGCGCTCGTAAAGCCGTGGATAAAGAAAATCAGCGGCAGCCGTTCGTCCCGCTTTTCCGGCTTGACAACGTGAAGAACCGGCACGCCGGCCAACTGTTCCTGTTCAATGATCACCATGGTTGCACAAACCCCTTTTCTTTTTCCATCGCTGTATAGTTTACCATATGGACAGCGATTTTGGAAAAGAGTTACACTATGTAGTGTAAAGAATAACGAGGGCAAAGGAGTCGGACATGAAGCCGTATTTAATCGCGTTGGATTTGGATGGAACGTTGCTCAAAGGGGATAAAACGATTTCTCCATTTACCAAAGACGTCATCCGCCGCGCCATCGACACCGGCCATTTTGTTGTCATCGCCACCGGCCGCCCGTACCGGGCAAGCTCCATGTACTACGAAGAACTTGGCCTTGCAACGCCGATCGTCAATTTCAACGGCGCGTTTGTCCACCATCCGCGCCAGCCGTCGTGGGGCATGCACCATTACCCGCTGCCGCTTGCGATCGTCAAAGACATTGTTGAAATCAGCGAATCCTATGGAATCAAGAATATGATGGCCGAAGTGTTAGACGATGTCTATTTCCACCAACATGACGACGTCTTGCTTGACATCGTCCGCCTCGGCAACCCGACCGTGAAAATCGGCGATTTGCGCCGTTCGCTTGGCAAAGACCCGACGAGCGTGCTCGTGTACACGGACGATGATCATATCGAGCGGATTCAATCACACTTAGCGAATGTGTACGCCAACGTCATCCACCAACGGCGCTGGAGCGAACCGTGGCATGTCATTGAAATCATCCGCCATGGCGTCCATAAGGCTGCAGGCTTAAAACAAGTCGCCGACTATTTCGGCATCCCAAGGGAGCGCGTCATTGCTTTTGGCGATGAAGACAACGACCTCGAGATGATCGACTGGGCCGGCCTCGGTGTTGCGATGGGCAACGCCATCGAACCGTTGAAAACCATTGCCGACGATGTGGCAAAAACCAATGAAGAAGACGGCGTCGGTGCATATTTGCAGGATTTGCTTCGTTTGTAGTTTCCATCGCGGCGGCTTCCGAGCCGCCTTTTTTGGCGCCGTCCATTAAGATGGATGAAAAAGCGCGTTTCTCCAAAATGTTCATGAACAGAAAAAAGAACTGTTTCGATGCTGCTCCGTTGGCGAACGCTTTGCTGGAGCGTTTTCCGCGTTCCATCACCAGCCTTATCTGCTTCCTACAATCTAAACGCTGGCTGATGCTTCTCTTTTCACCTTGCTCCAACCGCCTTGCCGCTTTGTAGAGCGACTTGTGTTGTAACGAATTTCCTTACTACTGTTCCCCCCGTGCGGTTACACTATACGTGACGCAACGCGCGTCTTCATATTTTAAAGGGGGAATCCGTCATGGGCAAACGAAACAAATCGAAGCGTTTCGTCCAACAAAGCGTCGATGCGGTTGAACGGCATGACAAGCGAATCCCTTATCATTTAACGTACGCCGAGGCGGAAGCGCGCAAAGCGGAAAAAGCGATGGAAACGTCGCTTGGAGGAGCGTAGCGATGGGCAACCGCCTGTTCCAAGAGGCGCGCAAAGCGGTCGCGCAGGCCAAACAAGCGGCTAACGGCGAAATCGACATGAACGTCGACCGCGCCATTGCCATCGCCAAAAACGCCTTGTCATCTGCCTATGCGCATTCCAACACGGCGGAAAAAGCGCAGTTGCGTCAATTTCAAGCCGAGCTTGATGAGCTCACTCAATAACCGCTGCGGGCTTCCCGCAGCTCTTTTTTTCGCCCGCTCCCGATTTTCCGTTGTATTCCGAGCTAAAAACCGCTACACTGAACATAGAAACATGAATCACCGTTCACCTGCGAAAACGGTTGGTTCATCCGACCGAGCCGTGGGGAACACGGAAGGAGAAAAGAGGAGGACGAAAGATGTCCATTCAAATCATTACCGACAGCGGCGCGGATTTGCCGCAAGCATACATCCGCGAACATCACATCGCCTTTTTGCCGCTTGTCGTCCATTGGAACGGCCAAGACTACGAAGATGGGGTGACGATCGAGCCGAAGCAAGTATATGACGCCATGCGCCAAGGGCATACGGTGAAAACGGCACAGCCAAGCCCGCTGGCGATGAAGGAGCTGTTTTTGCCATACGCCAAAGAAAACCGGCCATGCCTTTACATCGCCTTTTCATCGAAATTATCCGGTACATACCAAACGGCGATGGCCGTGCGCAGCGAACTGCTTGGTGAATATCCGGAATTTCGCCTGACAATCATCGACTCGAAATGCGCCTCTCTTGGCCAAGGGCTCGCCGTCATGAAGGCAGTCGAGCTGGCGAAACAAAACACACCGTACAACTTGCTTTGTGAAACGATCGAGGCGTATTGCCGCCATATGGAACACATTTTCACCGTTGACAACTTGGATTACTTGGCGCGCGGCGGCCGCATCAGCAAAGCCGCCGCGGCCTTCGGGGGCTTGCTCAACATCAAGCCGCTTCTCCATGTCGAAGACGGCGCGCTTGTCCCACTTGAGAAGCTGCGTGGGCGGAAAAAAGTGTTGAAACGCATGGTCGAGTTGATGGGAGAGCGCGGCGATGATCTGCAAAAGCAAACGATCGGCATCAGCCACGCCGATGACGAAGAAACGGCGCTTGAGCTGAAGCGGATGATCGAAGAAACACACGGCTGCACGCGCTTTTTCCTCTCCGACATCGGCAGCGTCATCGGCGCACACGCCGGACCGGGGACGATTGCCCTCTTTTTTCTGAACAAATATATTGAGATCTGACGCCTTTCCCGCCGGACGAAACACGGGCGCCTGCACAACACAGGCGCCTGTCCTCATTACCGAAGTTGATCAAGAAGATTGTAGTAGTAGTACGTTTTGGACCGCATCCGGCCATCCGAGAAAATGAGTTGCTGTTCCTCAAACCGATTCAAATAGCGCCGAACCGTCGCTTCCGGCAAACCGGTCAACTCCGCCATCATGTTCGCGGTAAAAATCGGGTGCTGGAACATGACATTGACAACGGTTCGAATATTATGGCTGTTCACAAGCGCACTTGCCTTTTCCAAATCCTCTTCATACAAATCGTTTACTTTTTGAATCAAGCGAACATTTTGTTTCGCTTGTAAATGGACGCATTGCAAGAAAAACTGAATCCATTGCGTCCAGTCGCCTTTGTAGCGGGTATCATTCAAATAGCGGTAATACTTGTGCTTATCCCGTTCAAGCACATCGCTGACAAAAAAGTTCGGGTAATCGATGACACCTTTACTATACAAATAGAGCGGAATCAAAATTCTTCCAATCCGACCGTTTCCGTCCAGAAATGGATGAATCGTTTCGAACTGCGCATGAATTATGGCTACTCTCACTAATTCATCATAATCATCGTTCGGTTCATGAATGTATTTCTCTAAATTTGACATATACTCATTGACAAGATGCGGCTCCGGAGGAATGTAAGTGGCGGTTTCAATCGTGCATCCTTCCGGACCGAGGAAATTTTGCACCCTTCGGAATTCCCCTGGCGACCGATGGGATCCGCGTACATCGTTTGACAACAAAATTCGATGCAACTGCTTAAACAACCGAGTCGAAATGGGGATCTCTTTCAGCGCATCCATCCCTGCCACTAATGCTTCATAATAGTTTAATGCTTCTCGCACATCGCTGTTCGCTTTTCTGCTTTGTGCTTCAGTCTCCATCACTTCATCCAATGTCACTTGTGTCCCTTCAATTTTCGTCGACTGCACCGCCTCCTTCAGCATGATCGGCCTGAGCAGAAATCGCGGATGCAGCTTTGAATGCCGCAGCATCGTTTGATACTCAACCATCGCCTTATTCGCTTCGATCAATTCGCGAAGAAAACGCATTTGATTCACGACATCTTCGCTAAGAGGAAGCTTGAAGGGGACAAACGGTTTTCGTTTCATTTTTCATTCCCCTTTACGAACATTTTAGATAAAAAATGATCGTTAAACACCTATATTTACCCTATTACAAACATTTATCTCTATTTTTGTACTTAATTATACTCTAAAGCGAACCATTTGTTAAGAAAAATTCTCCATTTATCTTTCCACAAACTACCTTCCCCTATTTCCATATAGTTCATTTCCATTTACCGCATACTAATGATGGACGATCGAAACAAAAGGAGGGGGCTGCCGATGCCAAACACAAGCGACAATGACAAAAAAGCGCGCGACAACCAAGCGAAGCGCCATGAGAAAAACATGATGCGCGAAAAAAACCGCGAAGCCGGGAAGTTCGCGTATTCGAAGAAGACGGATCATTTGTGAGCAAAATGACAAAAAAGGCGGCCGAAACACCGCCTTTTTCACATTGTTCCCCTGCATCAAGTCCCGCTTTCAGCATGGTGCTACATGCCGGCCTCTTCCGGCTAAAGGACGAAACTAACCTTCTTGCCCCTTTGATCATTGTTGTCTTTCCTCCCACCTTTTTCTATAATGAAAGTACATCACACGCCCGGGAGGTCACGTATGTCAAAAGAAAGTTCGTTCGATATCGTATCCAAAGTCGATTTGTCGGAAGTGGCAAACGCCATCAACATCGCCATGAAAGAAATCAAGACGCGCTACGACTTCAAAGGAAGCAAAAGCGACATTTCGCTCGAGAAAGACGAGCTCGTTCTCATCTCCGACGACGAGTTTAAGCTTGAGCAGCTGAAAGATGTGCTCATCGGCAAGCTCATTAAGCGCGGGGTGGCGACGAAAAACATCCAATACGGCAAAATCGAGCCGGCATCAGGCGGCACGGTGCGCCAGCGCGCCAAGCTTGTCCAAGGGATCGACAAAGAAAACGCGAAAAAAATCACCACGATCATCAAAAACACCGGCTTGAAAGTGAAAAGCCAAGTGCAAGATGACCAAATTCGCGTCAGCGGCAAAAGCAAAGACGACTTGCAAAAGGTGATCGCCGCCATTCGCGAAGCCGATTTGCCGATTGACGTGCAGTTTGTGAACTACCGCTGAAACAGGCAGAAGCGCGCTGCCTGTTTTTTCATAAATAGAAGAGTGATGTTTATAGGGGAGGAAGCAAGTGTGTCTGATTGGGGGATGATCGTTTCGTTTCTTCTCGGTTTTTCCTTCCAATGGGTAGCCAAAAAGTTAGAAAAACGGAACGCAGCCTTATACGGCCGCCTATTCGCTGCATTGATTGGAGCTGTTTGGGCATGGTGTGGTTTTGTTCAAGGCGGATTGCTGCAGTCTGTTTCGATGCTCGGCGCGTTTTGGCTCAGTTACGAAGTCATCCCGCTGCCGAAACGAAACCGCGTGCCAACATATGACATCATTGCCGAACTGCAAGCGAAAGGGGCAAAAGAAATTGTTGTTCCACGCGAAAAAAAGCGAGCGTTGCTTGACATCGGCTTCTCCGCCTTATTCATCGGCATCGCCATTCCTTATTTTTGGATTGGCTCTCCATCTCCCGTTGTGGAGCTGTTTCTCTTATACGGCTTTTTATCGATGGCGGCGGGACTTTTCAAACGCATGGCGCTTTTTCGTTCGCTCCACCTGTTTTATGACCAAAACGATCATGCGCTCTATCTCATCTCTTCCGTTGAGGCGAAGCGATATCCATTGGATCAGTGCGTTGACATCCAAGTGCATACAGCCCCCGATATTTTGCAGCTATTCCATCTGTTTCACTTGTTCTCCCCTCATGCCGACTATACGGTCAACATGGGAAAAACGTGGAAGCTGTCGTTTGACGGGGAACGAGTGTATCTCAATCCTGGATCGCTGGCATCAATGAACATCCTTCCAAAACCGTTGTCTTCGCAGAGAGAGATTCACATCCAGCCATTTTATCATCCAAGCAATTGGAAGCGGCTGCTTGGAAAAGCGTACTTCTCCGCGGCCGTCAAAGGGGTGGGGGCTTACGCCGCCCTTCTTGCCTTGCTGGCGTATTGGAAAATCGATTCCATCACCATGATCGCCGCCATTCTCTTTTTTTGGACAATCAACCTATTCATTTCTGATCGAGTTTTGAAAATTGCTCTCGATATGAAACCGGTCACGAATCCACCTATCCAGCACATCATTCGGACCATTTGCGCACGGGCCGGCTTGCCCCATCTTGCAGTTTATACAACAGAGTCAAGCGACTACAACGGCTTTGCGGCAGGCCCTTACATCGGTCGATCGCTGATCGCCTTGACATCGGAAACGTTGAAACTTCCGCACGATGCGTTGGCAGGAGTCATCGCCCACGAAGCCGTCCATGTCAAAAAGCGGGACGTTTTAACTGCGCAGCTGTTGCAGTTTGCCTTCATCATGGTGATTTCCTCCATCATCGCCGGCGTGTACGAAGCAGCCGCCCATTGGTTGGAAACACATCGCGCCGCAACGTTTTTGATCGGTTGGACGCTCATCGTTCTATTGTATCCCGCTTTCCGTTCATGGCTTGTGCAGTGGATGGAAGTGCGCGCTGATCATCTCGGAGCGACGCTGCTTGATGGCGGCAACGACCAGATGGCCAACGCCTTAGCCATTCTTTCAAAAAATCAAGACCAAGCCATCGAGCAAGCACATAGCTACCACATCGATGCGAAGGAAAAAGACGATGAGGAGGAAGATGCATTTGCCGAGGACGGTTCTTTCACTTTCGAGAGAGAGGACTGGTTTTCACGCTTTTCCAAATTTCAACTATCCCCCCATCCGCCGATGTATTGGCGCATTCATTCGCTCCGCACGACCGAAACCGGATGGAGCACGCAAAAACTTCGATTATGGTGGCGCGACTGTTGGCGCGAATCGCTTCCTGATTTTGTGAAAGAGTGGTTGCATATATAGATGCAATGAAATCGTTTCACATATCTTTGACGGAAGACCGAACAACAACCTGGAAGCGGCGTTGTTCGGCCACCCGACAGCCGGGTGCAATGACCAGCAAAATCGATAAATGTTAAAGTTTTAGATTGCATCTATATTATTATGATGAAATCCGCTACTGCCGCGCCCTGCCAAGCTTGGGGCGGACAAGCTCGGCAACAGTTTATTGCCGTTTTTGGAAAGAGGGGGGCTCTTCTTTTTTCTTCCCCTCCATGCACCCCTTTCTCTAAATCGTCGGGCATCGTCCGCCCGCGAACACCTTTAAACAGGCAACCATCATCAGACGCCAACCACCCTTCCGACCAGAACACCGGCAACAATGATCACCAATGTCGCCCCGACAATCGGCTCGGCGAGTCGCATCGCTTCTCCTTCCCCGCCGAGGCGGCCGATCGCGGCAGCAACCAAAGCAAGACTGATGAAGGGATCCTTAATCTGTTATCGATATTTCCGAATGATGGGCATCCAATATGTGCATCTTCACCGTGCCGCCAAGATAGTGCCGTACCGAATAAGCCAGTTCCTCTAATGCTTGATGAAGCGCCTCATGCCTCGTATCATCAATCGATTCGATGCAAAGGAAGGCGTGCTTCGTCTGTTCGGTGAGCATCGTTCGTTGGGCTTCCCGCCAATTCCAGCAGCGGCATATGGCGCCCACGTCATCTTTATACACGATTTCTCCTTCATACGGCGGGTCGTTTTCCTCGCCTCCCAACGGGATGAACGGTTCATGACCATCCGCCAGCGCCAGCCGGATGTCGCCGACAAACGTGTCGATATCCTCCCCTCCGCATGGAAGCCCGTAACGCAATGAAACAGAATTATAAATATCCACAAGCGGGTTGATCGTTCGGATGTGCTGACCGTTTTTCACTCGTTTCAGCAGCGCTTCAACCGAACAACGCGCCCCTTTTTTCGTTTTGAATCGCCGAAACGCCTCTCGCCAAACAACGATGACGGGGTTGCGGCTCAATTCTTCAAACTCCAGGAATTTCCGCGCCTCTTTCTCCGCCTCTCGCAGCATTTGTTCGTAAACGCTGGCATTCTTGATGCCGTTGTCAATCCCTTGGGCAACGACCACACCGATTTTGGCGTGGGGAAATATGGCCCAAACATCGTCTTCAACAACAAAACGTGTCATCATCCACTCCTCCATTCTCTTACGGTTTTGAAGGGCTCGCCAAGGCGGAGATTTCACTGCTGTTGCTTTTTCATCAGGGAAGCGATTCGCTTTTCGTTTTCAAATGGCATTTGCTCGAGCTGCTTGATGATCCTCTCTTGCCGATGTACAGAATGGTTTTGACTTAATTTGGCTTTTCCCTCTATTCGCTCGATATGGATTTTAAAAGCTTGAATTCCGCTTCTCATCTTGGAAAGCAACTTAGCATCGACCTCTGACAGCTGGTAACGGCTGTCCGGCGCTTCGTACTTTTCTACCATATCGTGCAGCGACCGCATGATTTCCCCTTCATCATGGATAAGCTCCACATTGCCATACACATGGACGACCACATAATTCCATGTCGGCACTGCTTGGTTCGTTTCATACCAGGAAGGAGAAATATAACAATGCGGACCGTGGAAAATCGCCAAGACCGTCTGACGTTGAATGTCGTTCCATTGCGGATTAGAACGGGCAAAATGGCCGTACAAACACGCTTTCTCCCGATCGAGCAGCAGCGGCAAATGGGTGGCAAACAACTCCCTTTGATGCACAGACACCAAGGTGGCAAAACTGTTCTCCTTAATTACTTGATAGGCGACATCCACATCGTTGATGGCAAAATCCTTCGGAATATACATTAAATCCCCCCTTCACTTTTTCCAACTTAACAATCGAATCTTTACGATGTATCATATAACTAAATTTGACATAGAAAAAGGGACAATAACAAAAAAATAAACATGTCAGAGGGATGGACATGAAAACGATCATTTTTGCTCTACATGACCGCTTGCCTAAATACAAACAAATCTACGAAAAGTTAAAATCGATGATTGAACAAGGCGACATCCAGGCGAATGAACCACTTCCCTCGATCCGTCAACTTGCTGAATCGTTGAATGTGAGCCGCAACACCACCTTAATGGCCTACGAACAGCTTGTTGCTGAAGGATATATTCGTGCGGAAAAACGAAAAGGGTATTTTGTCAATGAGGTGGAACCACTTTTCATTCCAAAAATCCAGGTTTCCTTGCGCCAATCGAAAAATAAACCGACATCGACTGTTGTTGTCGATTTTCGTGCTGATGCAGTCGATGCTGCTCATTTCCCTCTTAAAGCATGGAGACGAATTTCGAATCAAGTCTTTACTTCAGCACACTGCTTTCGCTATGGAGACCCGTTCGGGGAATTATGTTTGCGCGAACAAATCTCTGTCTATCTTTTGGAATCCCGTGGAGTAAATGCAGAGCCAAATGCCATTATCATCGGGAGCAGCACTCAACAAATGCTCCTCTCTCTCGGTCATATTCTCAAAGAGGAATTCCAGAGCATCATCATCGAGGATCCCGGCTACGATGGTGCTAGGGAAGCGTTTCAGTTTCATCACTTCCGATTGGAGACAGTGCCCGTTTCCGAAACGAGCGTGGACCTTTCGTCACTGAGGGAGATGTCATCGCGGCTCATCTATGTGACCCCTTCACACCAAAGTCCCATGGGAGTCAGCATGCCGATCCAGCAGCGATTCCTGCTCATCCAATGGGCCAACGAGGTGAATGGCTATATTATTGAGGATGATTATGACAGCGAATTTCGCTATACGCAAAAACCGTTTCCGGCTCTTGCCTCCATTGATTCCACAAAAGTCATTTATCTGGGCAATTTCTCAAAATCGTTTCTGCCTGGGATTCGCTTAAGCTACATGGTGTTGCCGCCGTCGCTTTTGTACCGTTATCAGCAGCAGTTTCGCCTTTTCGAAAGCACTGCGTCCATCCTCAGCCAATTGGCGATGGCCAAATTTATGGAGGAGGGGGAATGGGGCCGCCATATTAAACGCATGCGCCTCGTGTACAAACGAAAAATGGAGCATTTAACATCACTACTGCGAAAAGCATTTGGGGATATGATCTCCATTATTGGCGAACAGTCCGGTTTATACGTGTTAATCAAAGTTCATTCCGATTGTTCAGAAGAACAGCTACTTCAACGCGCCCTATCGTGTGGGGTAAAAGTGTATCCCACTTCGCGCTATTTTGTGAACCAACGGCCAGACCGACCCATGATCAAGCTCGGTTTTAGCGGCTTGTCGCTCGAGGATATTGAGCTTGGAGTAAAACTGCTCAAAAAAGCATGGTGTTGACGACGACTTCACGGAAAACGCCCCTCTTTTTACACAAGCTCACGGAATCCCTGTCTTGGCGTGTATTTTTGATCGGTTTCTAATGTCACGTTAATTTTAAATATTTACATTTTTTTGTTTTTTTGTATAATACACTTAAGTTTGAAAAAGAAAGGGAAAAGAGAATATGGGTGGAAAAAATCATAGACCATTTAATATGTGGTGCAAAATTGATATAGCTATTGAACTTTCCACCAGTATTTCTACAGAGCTTTTCTATCGACTGGAAGGACATGGTTCTCTTACTGTGGTCCCTCCTATTCCAACAAGTGACGACATACTAAAACATGCTCCGTCTCAAGTCCCAGCGAGTTGGTAATAATCCTTTCGGGTGGTCCTCAAGATTTTTCAAGACCACCCTAGCTTATTAAATGGAAAGGGTAGAAAAAAATGATTGCCGTGCAAGACGTAAACAAAATCTATCCGCCAAACCGCCAAGTATTACATAATGTTTCCCTTGAACTGGTTGAAGGGGATCGACTTATTCTTTTAGGGCCGAATGGAGCCGGAAAAACTACTTTAATAAGATGCATCATCGGGCTTACTGCACCAGACAGCGGCAGCATCTATGTCAATGGAGTAGATGTTGTCCGCCATCCAGATGAAGCGCGCGAGTCGATTGCGGTCGTATTTGAAGAAGCTGACAACTCCTATTCTTATTTAACTGTTTTGGAAAATCTCTTATACTTCGGCTTGCTGAACAAATGGAGTCGTGCTGAAGCAAAACGAAGAGCCGAACGAATGATGGCCGTGTTGAATCTAACCCCATACGCTGAGCGTCTTACCCAAACCCTTTCACGTGGGATGAAACAAAAACTGGCATTTGCGATCGCCTTAGTCAACTACCCCCACTTC
>NZ_JHUS01000019.1:0-20393 GCF_000691465.1 Geobacillus sp. CAMR5420 | reverse complement strand
TGTCGTGTAACTTGGCTTGTACAAGCACTTTTGTGTCAAAAATCACAACAGATACAGCGTTGCACGCTTGTCGATAAGCGGAAAGGGTAGCTTTCAATACTTCTGCTTGTTCCGCTGTTGGGTAAATTTTGATTTTGGCTGTTAACGTCATGTCCATTTGTCTCACCTCTCTTTCACTAAATATATTATATAATATATTATATCATATTTTTTAGTGATACAAAAACAAAAAAAGCGATTCCTCCCCCACTTACTCCCTTTGGTCGTTGAAGTGGGGGTCTCCTCGCCAAAGACGATGAAAGGAGCGCCGTTTTTGTTCCTTGATGAGCCAACTCTTGGCCTTGATGTTGAGTCGCAACATCATATCCGAACCATGTTAACGGAAGAAAACCAATGGTGGAAAGCCGTTCTCATCACCACCCACGACATTCCTTTTGCCCACGCCGTTGGAAATAAGTTTGTCTTTATTCAAGGCGGAAAAATCGTTTGGAGCGGCACGAAAGAACATTTTTCAACTCCAGCCGACCTTGAAACTCATTTTTTGGCCGCTATTCGTTCCAACCTATCCGTCTAAGGAGGTGAGTCGGTTGCCCCTGCAAATCTTGAATGTAGTATTGGCTTCCTTTTTGAAAAAAAGGGCAGAGTATCGTCGGTATTGGTTCGATTTTACCGTTGGCCTTATCATTAAATTTGTCTTTTTTCTCGGTACGCTGTACGCAAGCCCGATACAAACCGGAAAGGAAGCGACGCTCAAACTGTTCGGTTTCAGCCTTTGGTACTTAAGCGCTCATTTGATCTCAAAGCTCGGCAACACGGTGATCGAGGAAGCGTATCTCGGCACGGCAGAGCAGGTACTTTCCACCAAGACTCCCCCATGGCAAGTTTTAATGGGCGTAGTGATCGCGGAAATCGCATTATCATCCGTGTGGGTAGTGCTCTTTTTCATCTGTGCGGCTTTGATGATTGGATTTTCCGAAATTCTCTCGGGAATATTATCCATGATAACGGAGATCGTCGTATTTGGCGGCGTAAGCCTAATCGGGATGACGGGAATCGGTGTGTTCATTTTAGGACTGTCCCTTCGCTTAAAACAAGTCGGAGCCGTTACCGAGGTGCTGCTTTATTATTTATTAATCTTCTCAGGTTTTTTTCTATCTTCGAATGTATTGCCGACAGCGTTTCATATTCTCAACTACTTTTCTCCCCTTTCTTGGGCCGTGCAAGGAGTGAATGAAGGATGGCCCGTATTCTTTCCTGCTCTCGGCATCTCGCTATTATGGCTGGCCATGGGCTCATTGGTCTTGAAGCAACAATGGCATTGGGCGAGAAAAAACGGAAAAATCGGAAGCTACGTATAAAAGAGCGGACGTTATCCCTCACATTTCGCACCCTTTCGGCGAAAACGGATTTGTTGCGGACGGTCACGATCCGCGGCGAACCCCATTCCGTCATCGAAGCCATTGAGCGGCAAATGTACCATTATTCGTATCATATCGGGCAAATCGTCTATATCGCGAAACAGCTGAACGCAAACAACTGGAAAACACTGACCATACCAAGAAATCGAAAAACAACATAGGCAACTCCTTACTCGAATCATCTTGCAAACGCCATCCGCCCCTCAGAACCGTCAGCCGATAAAGGTGGATGGCTTCTTTTTGTTGTTTGTTGTTCCTTCCCAATCATACCTATCGGGATCGCAGTCATCGTCTGGAAAGTTTCACAATGCCGACCAACAAACAAACCATCCCCGCTCCCCACGCCATCCCCGCCTTGCCAAGAAGGAGGGAGATTTCTTCGGATGCCTGCACATGGGTAAGATCAAACTTGATTGCTCTCAATGCAAAGTAGGCGGCAATAGAGAACAGCAGAAAATGAGCAAAAATCCAATGCCATGCGGAACGACGCGACCGGTCCTTCCGCCAAAGAAAAACAACCGTTATGATGGCGACCAACATCACGCCGGAAAAACCACCAATGAGCAAATCCATCACATCTTCTTCCATGGGCAAGTGTTTATGCATGTTTTCGACCCCTTTCATCAAGGTGAGGTAATATTTTATACTTCTCTTTCCATTCCCCCTCTCCCTTTTTCCAAATATTCAAACACTCATCACAATCATCTTCGAGCAGAGAGTTCATGCGTTATTCGGCAATAAGAAAAGGTGTCCTATCTCTTTTGGGACACTCATTTGATAAGTTCGAATTTTCGAACAAAATTGCCGAACATTTGGAGAAAATGGACGAAATCTTGGCACGCTTCCCCTATCAAATCTCTTTAGGAGCTGTTGAAGCATGTTTATTTCTTCCAACCGTTTATTCGCAAATTCTGAGGAAGTCGACTTTTCAAATTGAGAACTTGCTTGTTTTAAATGTTCTTTCACTTTATCACCACCCCCTCTTCTTCACCATTATTACTTGGCACGATTTTTGCGTTTCATAGTAGGCGAAACCAAAAAACTTTATAAGGAGATGGTGAGAAATGAAAGCCGCCGTTGTTCACAAATTCAAGCAAAAACTTCAAATTGAAGAAGTGGAGAAACCAAAACTAGGATATGGCGAAGTGCTTGTGAAAATTGAAGCTTGTGGCGTCTGCCATACCGATTTGCATGCGGCTCATGGGGATTGGCCGGTAAAACCGAAACTTCCACTTATTCCTGGTCATGAAGGGGTAGGAATTGTTGTTGAGATCGGTGAGGGAGTGAAATCAATCCAAATTGGCGACCGTGTTGGCATTCCATGGTTATACTCAGCATGCGGTGAATGTGAATATTGTTTAAGCGGTCAAGAAACACTTTGTCCACATCAATTAAACGGTGGATACTCTGTCGATGGCAGTTATGCAGAATATTGCAAAGCCCCGGCCAATTATGTCGCACGAATTCCTAAAAACCTCGATCCCGTACAAGTTGCTCCTATTCTTTGTGCTGGGGTCACAACGTATAAAGCATTAAAAGTTTCAAATGCCAAGCCTGGCGAATGGGTCGCTATTTATGGAATCGGGGGATTGGGCCATATTGCTCTTCAATATGCCAAGGCAATGGGATTAAATGTTGTTGCTGTTGATATCAGTGATGAAAAGGCAGAACTTGCGGCAAAGTTGGGTGCTGATATTACGATCAATGGATTGCAAGAAGACCCTGTAGCAGTCATTCGTGAAAAAGTAGGCGGAGTACAAGCGGCTATTAGCGTTGCTGTAACGAAAAAAGCGTTCGAACAAGCTTATCAATCCGTGCGACGCGGCGGCTGCCTTGTCATAGTTGGACTGCCTCACGATGAACTGCCGATTCCTATTTTTGACACTGTATTAAATGGCGTTACGATAAAAGGTTCGATCGTCGGTACACGAAAAGATATGCAAGAAGCTCTAGATTTCGCCGCACGCGGAAAAGTTCGCCCTATTGTGGAAGCGGTACCATTGGAAAAAATTAACGAAGTATTTGAACGGATGGAAAAAGGTCAAATCAATGGCCGCGTTGTTTTAACAATGTAACACAAAGCAGCAGAAGAACAACCCTAAATTTCCTAGAGGAACGATGGAAAATAGCGATTTTTTCGGCATTGTCTGTTTTTGGTTTAGGAGTGGATTGATATCATAAGGTTTCCCATTTTGAGAAATCGACCTGTTCCACCACAACGCCTATCATCTGCTTTCTAGAAAACATTACGGTGCCTATTATATCAAGCTCTTAGGGGACGATTCCCCCTCCCCTAAGAGCAGCTACTTTATAAGACGCAATGGCCATAAGAGTATATCTGAATGGAAAATAGCTTAATTTAAACATCTTTCTGAAACTTTATGACACAAGGAGGAATGCAAATGATTTACAGCAAACCAGGCGAAAAAGATGCAAAAGTTCAATTCAAAGCAAGATACGATAACTATATTAACGGAGAATGGGTGCCGCCTATTTCGGGTCGATATTTCCAAAATATTACACCCATAACAGGAGAAGTATTTTGTGAAGTAGCACGCTCGCAGGCTGAGGATATTGAATTGGCGTTAGATGCAGCACACGCGGCAAAAGAAGCTTGGGGAAAAACATCACCGGCTGACAGAGCGTTGATTTTAAATAAAATCGCTGATCGAATGGAAGAAAACTTAGAAATGTTAGCGGTTGCCGAAACATGGGATAACGGCAAACCAATCCGTGAAACATTAAACGCTGACCTTCCTTTAGCCATCGATCATTTTCGTTATTTCGCTGGAGCCATACGCGCTCAAGAAGGAACAATCAGCCAAATTGACGACGATACGATCGCGTACCATTTTTATGAACCACTCGGCGTTGTCGGGCAAATTATCCCATGGAATTTTCCATTATTGATGGCAGCATGGAAAATTGCTCCTGCGCTTGCTGCCGGAAACTGCATTGTGCTAAAACCAGCTGAACAAACTCCAGCATCGATTATGGTGCTTATGGAGTTGATTGGTGATCTGTTGCCGCCTGGAGTGCTCAATGTTGTCAACGGGTTCGGGTTAGAAGCTGGCAAACCATTAGCTTCTAGTCCACGTATCGCCAAAATCGCATTTACCGGTGAAACAACGACAGGGCGGCTGATTATGCAGTACGCTTCACAAAATATTATTCCTGTTACACTGGAATTGGGCGGCAAATCCCCAAACATCTTCTTTCCTGATGTAATGGAAAAAGACGATGACTTTTTAGATAAAGCGATTGAAGGATTTGTCATGTTCGCTTTAAACCAGGGCGAGGTTTGTACGTGCCCTTCTCGTGCTCTCATCCATGAGTCCATTTATGACGAATTTATGGAGCGCGCTCTTGAACGCGTGAAAAAGATTCGAACAGGAAATCCACTTGATACAAGCACAATGATGGGAGCACAAGCTTCAGCAGAACAAATGGAAAAAATTCTTGCATACATTGATATTGGAAAACAAGAGGGCGCCGAATGCCTAATTGGCGGCGAAAAAAACATAATCCCTGGATTCGAAAACGGGTATTATATCAAGCCAACTGTATTTAAAGGACATAATAAAATGCGCATTTTCCAAGAAGAAATTTTCGGTCCAGTAGTCTCAGTAACAACGTTTAAAGATGAACAGGAGGCTTTGGAGATTGCTAATGATACGTTGTACGGCCTTGGTGCCGGGGTATGGACGAGAAACATCAACTTGGCCTATCGTTTCGGAAGAGGCATTCAGGCAGGAAGAGTTTGGACAAATTGCTATCATGCTTATCCGGCCCATGCTGCTTTTGGAGGATATAAACAATCTGGGATCGGTCGTGAAACCCATCATATGATGTTAGCGCACTATCAACAAACGAAAAATTTACTCGTTAGCTACAATCCAAAACCATTAGGATTTTTCTGATCAATCAAGCAACAAAAAGCTGATCCGAAAGCCATTTACGCTTTTGGATCAGCTCCTTTTTCTTTTAATAAATATCTCAATGTTCGTACGCTGATATTTAATCGCTCTGCTGCTTCTTTACGATTTCCTAACGTTTCTTTTAACATTTTCATTACAAAAGATCGGCCGATTTTAGTTTCTAGTTCTTTCACTGAAGATATTACTTGTTCAAGATCTAATCGATCACTGTTTTTCCATAGTGCTAGCACACCATTCATCCATTTTTGCAAATAAGCTTCTAAGTCTTCTACTTCATCTTTTGTACTTCGCTTGTTATTCGACACTTGCCCTAAATGCAACGGAACCTTAAGCTTCTCCGGCAAATAATCAACGGTGATCACCTCTGTTTCTCCTTCCGCTAGAGTTATCGCCCTTTTAACAACATTATACAATTCTCTCACATTCCCCGGCCAATGATACTGTTTCATACGGGAAATACAGTCCTCTGAAAACGATAGAGGTGTATTTAGTTTTTTTAAAAAATAATCAATCAAAATTGGAAGATCTTCGAGCCGCTCTCGAAGCGGAGGAATGGTAAGTTTCACAACATCTAATCTATATAATAAATCCTCTCTAAACGTCTTCTCCTCGACCGCTTTTGCCAGATTGACATGCGAAGCAGCAATAATGCGTGTATTCGTTTTGCGGATCGTTTCACCCCCGACTCGAATATACTCCCCTGTTTCTAGCACTCTTAACAGTTTTACTTGCGTCGCGAGAGACGCTTCTCCAATTTCATCTAAAAATAACGTGCCACGGTTAGCAATTTCAAAAATCCCCTTTTTCTCCTTTACCGCTCCTGTGAACGCTCCTTTTTCATGTCCAAACAATTCGCTTTCTAACAGTGTTTCCGAAACAGCGCCACAATTCACCCCAATAAAAGGCTGGTCATAGCGCATGCTCGCGTTGTGGATAAAATGAGCGAGCACTTCTTTTCCAGTCCCCGTCTCTCCTTCAATCAACACGTTCACATTTTTTTTCGCAATTTTATAAGCCAATTTAAGCAAATCATTCATCTCTTTATTTGTTCCAACAATGAAACCGAGCGTCTCAGCCAGCTTATACATATCATCTTGGGATGAAAGAGGACCATCACTTAATAATTCATCGATTAATCGCTCTAACTGTTCAATATCGTCAAACGGCTTTTCAATATAGTCGTTTGCTCCATGTTTAATCGCTTCAACCGCTGTCTTTACTGTGCTATAGCCTGTCATTACAACAGCTTTACAAGAAGGACATGAGCGTTTTAACTGTTTTAATAAATTTAAACCATTTGCATCTGGAAGTTTCACATCGATGAAAGCAAGATCAAACTTGTATTGTTGAATCAACTGAAAAAAATCTTCCCCACTAAATCCAAGCTTAACCTTGTTCCCTCTTCCTTCTAATAAATGTTGGAAAAACGTCCCAACTTCCCTTTCATCATCAATAACTAAAATATTCCCCACTCATCTCCCCCCTTATTTCTTTTTTGGAAGTTTTAATATAAACTCACTTCCTTTACCAAGTTCGCTGACCACCTCAATCGTTCCACCATGCGCCTCAGCAATCCCTAAACTGACAGACAGCCCAAGTCCGGTTCCCTTCCCTGGCCTCTTCGTTGTAAAAAATGGATTAAAAATCTCCTGTAAATATTGTTCTTCTATTCCTTTTCCGTTGTCACGAACCGATAGAACAACCCAACGCTCTCCAGCTTCAACGATCGACTTTGTTTCTATAACAATGATTTTCTCTGGAATATCTATCTCTTCAAGCGCATCTTTAGCATTTATTAATAAATTTAAAACTATTTGGCTTATCTGTTGTACGTTTCCCTCAATCAATTCAATGGAAACGTCTAATCTTTTTTGAATAATAATATTTTGTTTACAAATTTGATCACCAATTAACCCTAATACTTGTTCAACGGCATCATTTATAGAACAGTCCTCGAATCTATATTCATCTTGCCTTGAAAATGTTAATAAATTTTGAATAATAGTTTTACAACGCTTCCCGCATGAATAAATATCAAATAGCAGTTTATATATACGATCATCTTTTGAAAAAGACCTCAACAACAGTTGGGCATTGCCAAGAATGGCGGTGAGAGGGTTATTCAATTCGTGCGCAATTCCAGCAGCCATTTCCCCAATTGCAGCTAACTTTCCTGATTGAACAAGTTGGGCTTCAATCTGCAATTTTTCAGTAATGTCATTGAGATACATAATAACAGCATACATATTTTGTTTTTCATTTAAGACGGGATAAGAACGCAATTCACATACCCGCTGTTGGATGTGAATACGCCGATGAACAGGTTTTTTTGTTTCTAAAATTTCCACGATCGGGCTTTCCTTCGGATTGATTGATAACAATTTACATATATCCTTTTTATACAAGTCACCTTGAAAAAATTCGTTAGCTGCATCGTTATATCGCAAAACATTCCCTTCTAGGTCGATGAGGAATATCATTTCTGAAACAGCACGGAACGTTTCTTCCCATTCTTTTTTACTGGTAAGTACTTCATTATAAAGACGGGCATTTTCAATGCAAACTGCCAGTTGGTCGCAAAATTGCTGAAAAAAGGACAGATCATTTTCATCATACACCACTTTTTCCTTGCTTTCTATACTCAGTACCCCGATCACCTTCCCTTTGCTAATAAGGGGGATCAATAACACACTGCGAATTCCCAAGGCGTTATATACAGCTACTTCGACATACAAATCTTCGTCTTCTTCTATTTGATAAAAAATTTTTTCGAGCGATTGTATGACTTGCCAATAGAGCGATCGCTCTTTTGGCAAAACAAAACCAATAGGAAAATACAAAGAGTGAGCGGGATATACATTTGTTAACACTAATTTATGATTTTCACATAACGATAAGCTGATTCGTTCCACTGGAAAAATTGTTTTCAATTTATCTATACTATTTTTTAACATTTCATCCATTGACATATCAATATTAAAACTTTTGGTAATATCGTTAATAATCTCCAACTGCATATTTTTCTTTTTTAACTCTATCACCATCTTTTTTAATTCTGTGTAATAACTTTTTTTCGAAGATTGAACTCCTGTTAAAAGGCTAATGAGCTGTTGCCGGTCATTCATTTTGTTTACCACGCCTTTCTGAATATTCCTTCAATTTCTTCTACAGTGATATCACGAGGGTTGGTGATCATACATGCGTCATGAAAGGCAACCAAACTCATTTTCCGTATTTCTTCTTGTTTCACTCCTATATCAGATAATCGCTGTGGCACCCCAATATCCTCTGCCAATTGTTTTACATATTCAATTGTTTTTCTTCCCGCTTCCATATAAGACATGCCACGAGTATCCATTCCGAGAAAACAAGCAATATCAGCAAATTTTTTCGGATTCGCCAACAGATTGAACTCCATCACATGCGGAAGCAATATAGAGTTTATATCCCCATGAAGAAGAGGATACCTTCCCCCGACAGCATGGGACATTGCATGAACAGCGCCTAAAATCGCGTTAGAAAAAGCCAATCCTGCCTGCAAACTCGCCATTGCCATATTGGTTTTTGCCTCTTGGTTGATTTTAGAGGCGACAGAAGGGCGCAAATATTTTCCTACTAAAGAAATAGCGTTTTGAGCTTGAACGTCTGTAAGCGGTGTAGCTGCTAGACTTACATACGCCTCAATGCCATGCGTTAAAACATCTAATCCTGTTGAGGCAGTTAAATGAGCGCTTTTTGTCGACAATGTTTCTGGATCAATAATTGCAATATCAGGAATAAGAGATCGGGAAATGATCGTCATCTTTTTTTTCTCTTTTGTATTAACAATAACAGAAAATTGGGATACTTCTGATCCTGACCCTGCTGTTGTTGGAACCATCACTTGAGGAGGAAGGGGCAATTGAATTTTATCCACTCCCTCATATTCATGAATTTGTCCCCCGTTTGTAGCAAGAATGGCGACAGCCTTTGCGGCATCAATAGAACTGCCTCCACCGATTCCAATGATAGCATCGCATTCATTCTCAAGATATGCTTCACAGCCTTTTTTTACTTCTTCGTCCTTTGGATTTATTGTTACATCACAAAATGTCGTGTATTTTAATCCTACTTGCCTGCAACTCTTAATGACAACATCGAGCCAACCAGCTTCCGTAACACCTGGATCGCTGACAATCAACACATTTGTCGCACCAAGCCTTAGACAACTTTCCCCTACTTGATGAATGGAACCGTTACCAAAAATCACTTCGGGCATCACGAACTTATGAATGTTCATCCTCGTGCCCCCTTATTGGCCATCTTCTTTTTATTGCTCAACAACTTTATGTTTTAAGCACTCATTCGACATCTGGATGAAAAATCCTCCTGATTTTCTGCACGAGAAGGAGAAATGGGAGATCAAGACGAAAATCCCTCTATGATTAATGACACACTTGGCAAACATGGTGAGCACTGCCTGCAAACAAAAATCCTGACACTGTCCGACCTTTATAGGACGCAACACCCCGGATATGTTCGTTCTTCTCAATGTCGTTCCAATACAATCTCGTCTACATTCACCGACACATCATTTTAGTACATCGCAACGGCTTTCTCACTTTTACCGTTACCGCACCACCTGTAAGCATACCATTATTCATATCATATCAGACAAATCGTCTATATTATCAAACATCTGAACGCCGATCGCTGGGAGACACTGACCATCCCGAAAAAAGAAGCCGCTCAGCCCTTCTGCCAAAAAAGCGAGCGCCAGTCCTCATGAATGAAGACGGCGCTCGCTTCGTTGGTAAAGGGGACATCGCTTGTTCACTTTTGCTGCATCTTAAACTGCAAAAACAGTTCGTTGTAGTAGGCGAGCATGTGTTTTCCTAAGTTTTCGTACACTTCGAGATGCCCTGCTGAATCCAAATCGGGGTAAAAGCGCCGATCGCCCGCGATGTCTTTTGGCAAATAGCGAAGCGCCTTTTTATTCGGCGTCGAATAGCCGACATACTCGGCGTTTTGCGCCGCGTGTTTCGGGTCGAGCATAAAGTTGATGAACGCGTGCGCTCCTTCGATGTTTTTCGCTGTTTTCGGAATGACCATGTTGTCAAACCATAAGTTGGAGCCTTCTTTCGGCACGACATAGTCGAGCTTGTCGTTTTCGGCAATGATTTCGGCCGCGTCGCCTGACCAGACGACGCCGATGGCCGCTTCCTCGTCGGCGAGAAGCAGCTTGATTTCATCGCCGACAATCGCCTTCACGTTCGGCATGAGCCGATCGAGCTTCCGCTTGGCTTCTTGTAAGTGGGCTTTGTTCGTGTCATTGAGCGAATAGCCGAGGCTGTTTAGCGCCATCCCCATCACTTCGCGCGCCCCGTCGACAAGCAAAATTTGATTGCGCAAGCTTGGATCCCATAAGTCGTTCCAGCTTGTGATGGTCTTGCCGCCAAGCATCTCGCGGTTGTAGACGATGCCGACCGTCCCCCAAAAATACGGCACGGAATACCGGTTGTGCGGGTCAAACGGCAAGTTGAGGAACCGCGGTTCGATATATTGTAAATTCGGCAGCTTGTCGTGATCGAGCGGCAACAGCAAGTTTTCCTCGATCATTTTGCTGATGGCGTAATCGGATGGAACGGCGACGTCAAACGTTGCCCCGCCTTGGGCGATTTTCGCCATCATCGCTTCGTTGGAATCGAATGTTTGGTAAATCACTTTCCACCCTGTCTCTTTTTCAAACTCCCGAATGAGCGCTGGGTCGATGTAATCGCCCCAGTTGTAAACGGTCACCGTTTTGCCTCCGCCGTACCCTTCCGCTTCGTTCAGCCGATGAGTGACAAACATCAGGACGAACGCGGCGATAAACACGGCCGCAAATCCTTGGACAAGCCGTTTCACCTACTTTCGCCCCCCTATCCCGTACATTCGGCCGCCTTTTTGGCTGAGCACGTAATAGCCGATGACGAGCAGCATGGTAAATAAAAACAGAAGCGTCGACAATGCGTTGATCGACAAGGAAATGCCTTGGCGCGCCCGCGAATAAATTTCCACCGACAGCGTCGAGAACCCATTTCCCGTGACAAAAAAGGTCACGGCAAAGTCATCGAGCGAATACGTAAGCGCCATGAAAAAGCCCGCCCATATGCTTGGCGCCAAAAACGGCAGCACCACACCGGACAGCACTTGCCAATGACTGGCTCCTAAATCTCTAGCCGCATCAATCAGCGTCGGGCTCATTTCCTCGAGTTTCGGCAGCACCATCAACACGACAATCGGCACGCTGAACGCGATATGAGACAACAGCACGGACGTAAAGCCGAGCTTGATGCCAGCGATTGTAAACAGCAGCAAAAACGAAGCGCCGATGATGACATCGGGGCTGACGATCAGCACGTTGTTGAGGGCGAGAAGAGCGTTTTTCGTCCGTTGCCGCTTGACATAGTAAACGGCGAGCGCCCCGATGACCCCAAGTATCGTCGCGACCGCCGCCGACAGCAGCGCAATGACGATTGTATTCAAAACGATGATGAGCAAGCGGTCGTCGGACAGCACGTCGCGGTACCACTTGAGCGTGAACGATTGAAAATCGTGCATCGTCCCGCCGCTGTTGAACGAATAATACATCAAATACACAATCGGCGTATACATCACGGCAAACACGGCTAACAGGTACACACGTCCCCACCAATGCGTCCGTTTCATCGGCTTCCCTCTTTTCTTCCGCTTCCTGTCAGGACGACGATGACCGCCATCGCGATCATTAACACAACAGCGATCGTCGCCCCCATTCCCCAATCTTGGGTGACGAGGAAGTGCTGCTCAATGGCCGTGCCGAGCGTAATGACGCGGTTGCCCGCAATGAGGCGCGTAATCATAAACAGCGACAACGCCGGGATAAACACCGCCTGGCAGCCGGCCTTCACCCCGCCAAGCGTGAGCGGGAAGACGACGCGGCGGAACGTCGTCCAAGCCGAAGCGCCCAAATCGCGGGCGGCATCGACAAGCGATGGCGGCAGCTCCTCCAGCGCGTTGAAAATCGGCAGCACCATAAACGGAATAAAAATGTACACCGACACAAAGACAAAACTGAAATCGGTGAACAACAGCTGCCGCGCCCCGAGGCCGATCGCCTGCAAAAAAGCGTTGGCCAGTCCATATGTGCCGAACAGCCCTAAAAACGCATACACCTTCAGCAGCAAATTCACCCACATCGGCAAAATAAGCAACAACAGCCATAACTGCTTGTGGCGCGTCTTCGTCAGCCAATAGGCGGTCGGATAGCCGATGAGCAGTGACACAAGCGTGATTAAAAACGCATACCAAAACGAATACGCCATCATTTTCAAATAAATGGGCGTCCACACGGATTTGTAGTTGGACAACGTCCAATGGCCGTCAAGATCCAAAAACGATTCATACACCAAAAAGACAATCGGGGCCACGACAAACAGCACAAGCCAAATGCCATAAGGGATTAAATACCATTTCCGCCACGCCCGTTCCGTCATGCGTCCTCATCCTCCTTTTCGACTCGCATGACGTGAATCGCTTCCGGTTCAAAACGAAGGCCGACCGTTTCCCCGACTTCGGCCTTTTTCGTCGAATGGACAAGCCATTCGTTGCCGTTTTCGTCATAGCCGCAAATTTCATAATGGACACCGCGGAATAAGAGCGAATCGACGCGGATGACGATCTGCCCATCTTCCGGCGCCGCGAGCTCCAAATCTTCCGGGCGGATGACGACATCGACCGGTTCGTTTGGCGCGAAGCCGCGGTCAACACACGCAAACTGTTTGCCGGCAAATTCGACGAGGAAATCATCGATCATGCGCCCTGACAAAATGTTCGATTCGCCAATGAAATCGGCGACGAATCGATTGACAGGCTCGTCGTAAATGTCTTTCGGCGTCCCAAACTGCTGAATTTTTCCTTTATTTAGAACAAAAATGTAATCGGACATCGCCAACGCTTCTTCTTGATCATGCGTGACAAAAATGAACGTAATCCCTAAGCGGCGCTGCAGTTCGCGAAGTTCATACTGCATTTCCGTGCGCAGCTTCAAATCCAAGGCCGAGAGCGGCTCATCCAAGAGCAACACTTCTGGCTCATTCACAATCGCCCGCGCAATCGCGACGCGCTGGCGTTGGCCGCCGGACATCTCTTGAATGCGGCGGCGCTCATAGCCTTCCAAGTTGACAAACCGGAGCGCTTCGCTCACTTTCTCGCGAATGTCGGTTTCTTTCATTTTTTTCACGCGCAAACCAAACGCAACGTTTTCAAACACATCGAGATGAGGGAACAACGCATAGTCTTGAAAAACAGTGTTGACTTGCCGTTTGTTCGGCGGGACGTTTTGAATCGGCTTCCCGTGGAAATAAATCGTTCCTTCCGTCGGTTCGATAAACCCGGCAATCAGCCGCAAAATCGTCGTCTTCCCGCACCCTGACGGGCCAAGCAGCGTATAAAACTTCCCGCGCTCCATCGCAAAACTGACATCATCCAGTACGGCTGCGCCGTCGTATTCCTTCGTCACTCGCTCGAAGCGGATGATTTCTCCGTTCACTTTCAGCCCCCCATCTTCTTGATGTTCACTATTCCTAATTAGAACATAGGAGAGTAGAAAGTGCAACGGAAAAATATGCTTTCCGCCATGTCGGCGACTAAAAAACAAAAAGCGGCTGACTATTCCGCAGAACAGCTTCCAATTTTGCCCGCAATGCGGAAAGCCGCTGTCTCATTGATCGTTTTTTCAAATTTCCTTGCTTCACCGTATTGAATAATTTCAAAAAATACATTAAATTATATAGTAATAGTCAAGACGAAATAAACAACCGCATACGGACATTCTTATCAAGAGAGGGGGAGGGACTGGCCCGGTGAACCCTCAGCAACCTGGCCGCGGCCAAGGTGCTAAATCCAGACAGGCAACAGCCTGGAAGATAAGAAGAAGCGAACGAAAAGTCTTCTTCTTAGAAGGCTTTTTTCTTTTACTACAACGAAATGGGGGAATCAAACGTGGGGCTGCTCGATGAGTTGAAACAACGCATTCTCATCGCCGACGGAGCGATGGGGACGCTGTTATATTCGCATGGCGTCGACCGTTGTTTTGAAGAATTGAATCTATCGAATCCAGACGAAATCATTCATATTCATGAAGCGTATATCGCGGCGGGCGCCGATGTCATTCAGACGAATACATACGGCGCCAACTATGTGAAACTCGCGCGCTACGGCTTGCAAGACGAGGTGCCGGCGATCAATCGGGCCGCTGTAAGACTGGCGAAGCAAGCAGCCAATGGGGGGGCGTACGTGCTCGGAACGATCGGAGGGCTGCGCACGTTAAACAAAAGCGTCGTACCGCTTGACGAAGTGAAACGGACGTTTCGCGAGCAGCTGTTTGTGCTGCTTGCCGAAGGGGTTGATGGTGTGCTGCTGGAGACGTATTACGATTTGGAAGAGTTGGAGACGGTGCTTGCCATCGCGCGCAAAGAGACGGACTTGCCGATTATCGCCCATGTGTCGCTCCATGAAGTCGGCGTTTTGCAAGACGGCACGCCGCTCGCGGACGCCCTTAGCCGCCTGGAGGCGCTCGGGGCCGATGTTGTCGGGCTCAACTGCCGGCTTGGTCCGCACTATATGATTCAGTCGCTTGAGGAAGTGCCCCTGCCCAATCGCGCATTTTTGTCGGCGTATCCGAACGCGAGCCTCCCGGATTACCGCGACGGCCGGCTTGTCTATGAAACGAACGCGGAATATTTTGAAGAGGCGGCCAAAGCGTTCCGCGATCAAGGGGTGCGCTTGATCGGCGGGTGCTGCGGCACGACGCCGAAACATATTGAGGCAATGGCAAAGGCGCTCGCCGACCGGACGCCGGTGACGGAAAAAACGGTGAAGCGGCGCACGGCATCTGTATCGGTGCAAGCCGATCGGCCCGCGCCGACTCCGCTTCCCGAGCTCGCCCGCACGCGCCGCTCGGTCATTGTGGAGCTGGATCCGCCGAAAAAATTGGGGATTGACAAGTTTCTTGCTGGGGCGAAAGCGCTCCATGACGCCGGCATCGACGCGCTGACGTTAGCTGACAACTCACTTGCCACGCCGCGCATCAGCAACGCCGCCGTCGCCACGATCGTGAAAGAGCGGCTCGGCGTCCGCCCGCTCGTGCATATTACGTGCCGCGACCGCAACTTGATCGGCCTGCAGTCGCATTTGATGGGGTTGCATACGCTCGGCATCACCGACGTGCTCGCCATTACCGGCGACCCGTCGAAAATCGGCGATTTCCCGGGAGCGACGTCCGTGTATGATGTGTCGTCATTCGATCTCATCCGCTTGATCAGCCAATTCAACGAGGGATTATCGTACTCGGGCAAACCGCTCGGGCAAAAAACGAACTTCTCGATCGGTGCGGCCTTCAATCCGAACGTCCGCCATTTGGATAAAGCGGTCGAGCGAATGGAGAAAAAAATTCAATGCGGCGCTCACTATTTCTTGACCCAACCGGTTTACTCGGAAGAAAAAATCGTGCAAATATATGAAGCAACGAAACATCTCGCCACGCCGATCTACATTGGCATTATGCCGCTGGTAAGCGCGCGCAACGCCGAGTTTTTGCACCATGAAGTGCCGGGGATCACCCTGTCGGACGAGATTCGCGCCCGCATGGCGGCGTGCGGCGGCGACCCGGTGCAAGCAGCCAAGGAAGGCATCGCTATCGCCAAATCGCTCATTGACGCTGCGTTTGATTTGTTTAACGGCATTTATTTGATCACGCCGTTCTTGCGCTACGACATGACGGTCGAGCTCGTCCGCTACATCCATGAAAAAGAAGCGGCCGCCAAAGAAAGGAAGGTTGTTCATGGCTAACATCACCTTAGAACAGCAGCTGCAGCGAAAAATTCTCGTCATTGACGGCGCGATGGGGACGATGATCCAAAGCGCCAACCTATCAGCCGCCGATTTTGGCGGCGAGGCGTATGAAGGGTGCAACGAATATTTGACCCTCACCGCCCCGCCTGTCATCCGCCGCATTCACGAAGCGTATTTGGAAGCGGGCGCTGACATCATTGAAACGAACACGTTCGGGGCGACGCGCATTGTGCTCGATGAATACAACCTCGGGCATTTGGCGCTCGAGTTGAACATCGAAGCGGCCAAGCTCGCCAAACAAGCGGCGGAGGCGTTCTCAACTCCCGACTGGCCGCGCTTTGTCGCCGGGTCGATGGGGCCGACGACGAAGACGTTGTCGGTGACAGGCGGCGCGACCTTTGAGGAACTCGTCGCCGCCTATGAAGAACAAGCGCGCGGGCTGCTGTTGGGCGGCGTCGATCTTCTGTTGCTGGAGACGTGCCAAGATACGTTGAACGTAAAAGCTGGATTTCTCGGCATTTCCAAGGCGTTTGAGGCGGTCGGCCGCCGCGTGCCGCTCATGATTTCCGGCACGATCGAGCCGATGGGCACGACGCTCGCCGGCCAGGCGATCGATGCGTTTTTCATCTCGGTGCGCCATATGAAGCCGATCGCCGTCGGCTTAAACTGCGCGACCGGCCCGGAGTTTATGACCGACCATTTGCGGACGCTCGCCTCGCTTGCGGATACGGCGGTCAGCTGCTATCCGAACGCCGGGCTGCCGGATGAAGAAGGCCGCTACCATGAAACGCCGGAGATGTTGGCAGAGAAAATCCGCCGCTTTGCCGAAAAGGGATGGATCAACATCGTCGGCGGGTGTTGCGGCACGACGCCGGACCATATTCGCGCCATCGCCGAAGCGGTGCGCGGCATCCCGCCGCGGGCGATCCCGTCTTCGTTTGACGTCCACGCCGTCTCCGGCATCGAGGCGCTCATTTATGAGGAAACGATGCGCCCGCTCTTTGTCGGCGAGCGGACAAACGTCATCGGCTCGCGCAAATTCAAGCGCCTCATCGCCGAAGGGAAATACGAAGAAGCGGCGGAAATCGCCCGCGCACAAGTGAAAAACGGCGCCCATGTCATCGACATTTGCCTCGCCGACCCAGACCGCGACGAACTCCATGACATGGAGCAGTTCGTCCGCGAAGTCGTGAAAAAAGTGAAAGTGCCGCTTGTCATCGATTCAACCGACGAGCGCGTCATCGAGCGCGCCCTCACCTACTCGCAAGGGAAAGCGATCATCAATTCGATCAACTTGGAAGACGGCGAGGAGCGGTTTGCGAAAGTCGTTCCTCTCTTGCACAAATACGGCGCCGCTGTCGTCGTCGGCACGATCGATGAACAAGGAATGGCGGTCACCGCCGAACGGAAGCTGGAAATTGCCTTGCGTTCGTATGACTTGCTCGTTAACCGCTACGGGGTGCCGGCGCGCGACATCATTTTCGATCCGCTCGTCTTCCCGGTCGGCACCGGTGATGAGCAATACATCGGCGCGGCGAACGAAACGATCAAAGGCATTCGCCTCATTAAAGAGCAACTGCCGGAGTGCTTGACGATGCTCGGCATCAGCAACGTCTCGTTCGGCTTGCCGCCGGCCGGGCGCGAGGTGCTCAACTCCGTCTTTTTGTACCATTGCACGCAAGCTGGGCTCGATTATGCGATCGTCAACACTGAGAAGCTTGAGCGGTTCGCCTCGATTCCGGAAGAGGAAGTGCGGATGGCCGAAGCGCTTTTGTTTGACACGAGCGATGAAACATTAAACACCTTTATCGAATTTTACCGAAGCAAAATCACCGCCGCCAAGCCGGCTGAGGAGAACTTGAGCTTGGAAGAGCGGCTCGCCCGCTACGTCATTGAAGGGTCGAAAGACGGGCTCATTCCCGATTTAGAGAAGGCGCTTGAGACCTACTCCGATCCGCTGTCGATCATCAACGGTCCGCTTATGGCCGGCATGGATGAAGTCGGGCGGCTGTTCAACAACAACCAGCTCATCGTCGCCGAAGTATTGCAAAGCGCGGAAGTGATGAAAGCGGCCGTCGCCTTTTTAGAGCCGTATATGGAAAAGAAAGAAGGAAGCACAAAAGGAAAAGTCATTCTCGCCACCGTCAAAGGCGATGTCCATGACATCGGCAAAAACTTGGTCGACATCATTTTAAGCAACAACGGCTACGAGGTGATCGACCTCGGCATTAAAGTCGCTCCGCAGCAACTCATTGAAGCGGTGCGCGAACATCAGCCCGACATCATCGGGTTGTCGGGCTTGCTTGTCAAATCGGCCCAACAGATGGTCGTCACCGCCCAAGATTTGCGGCAAGCCGGCATCTCAACGCCCATTTTAGTCGGCGGCGCCGCCTTGACGCGCAAATTTACCGAAAACAAAATCGCACCCGAATACGACGGCATCGTCTTGTACGCGAAAGACGCCATGGACGGGCTCGCGCTCGCCAACCAACTCCAGCAAGGCGAAATTGACTACAAGAAAAAAGAAGCAGCCGAAAGCGAGCCGACGCGGCCAACGGCGGTCGCCACCGCGTTCAAATCGAACGTCTCGACCGACGTTCCCGTCTACATCCCGGCCGACCTCGAGCGCCACGTGCTGCGAAACGTGCCGCTTGACCATGTGTTGCCGTACGTCAACTGGCAAATGGTGCTCGGCCACCACCTCGGCTTGAAAGGAAAAGTGAAGCGGCTGCTTGAAGAACGGGACGAAAAAGCGTTGGCGTTAAAAGCGGTCGTCGACGAACTCGTTGCCGAAGCGAAAGAACGCGGCTGGATTCAACCCGCCGGCGTCTACCGCTTCTTCCCGGCGCAAAGCGACGGCAACCGCGTCTACGTTTACGATCCGGTTGATCACAAAACCGTGCTCGAGACATTCGACTTCCCGCGCCAACCGCGGGCGCCGCATCTTTGCCTCGCCGATTATTTGAAATCGAAAGAAAGCGGCGAAATGGATTACGTCGGCTTGTTCGCCGTCACGGCCGGGCATGGCGTCCGCGAACTCGCCCAACAGTGGAAAGACGAAGGCGAATTTTTGAAAAGCCACGCCATCCAGGCGCTGGCGCTCGAGATTGCCGAAGGATTCGCCGAACGAATCCACCAAATTATGCGCGACCGCTGGGGCTTCCCGGACGATCCGGATTTCACGATGGAAGAGCGCTTTGCCGCCAAATACCAAGGCCAGCGCTACTCGTTCGGCTACCCGGCCTGTCCGAACTTGGAAGATCAAGAAAAGCTGTTCCGCCTGCTTCATCCAGAAGACATCGGCATCCGCCTCACCGACGGCTACATGATGGAGCCCGAAGCATCAGTTTCGGCGATCGTCTTCGCCCATCCGGAAGCGCGGTATTTCAATGTGTTATAAGCGAAATGAGAAACGAGCTGGGCTATGTGAACCAGCTCGTTTGCTTTTTTACGCACCAACCCTCGGCCGCTCCATTGGAACGTTTCCCGTTTTGCAGCAAAAAAAGACGGGGGATTGGCGCTCTGGGAAAATCGCGATGCGGATGGAAACGTGGGCGGAAAAACGATGACCAACGGCTTCTTCATTGTTCATGATCCCTCCCTCTTCACACATAATTCTCCTCCTCCGTCCCATACTAACAATGACAATATCCGTCAAGGAGGGACCACGATGGTCACAAAGCAACAAACAACGCTGCCCCCGCAGCACCAGACGCGCCAGCCCGGCCTGCAAACGGAGATGAACCCGCAGCCGGTCACGATCAAAGACAGTTATAAAGGAAGCGGCAAGCTCAAAAACAAAACCGCCATCATCAGCGGCGGCGACAGCGGCATCGGCCGCGCGGTCGCGGTTCATTTCGCCAAAGAAGGGGCCGATGTGGCGATTCTCTATCTCAACGAACATGAAGATGCCGACGAAACGAAACGGCTCGTCGAGCAGGAAGGAAGACGGTGTCTGGCCATTGCGGGAGACATTGGCGATGAAGCGTTTTGCAAAGAGGCGGTGAAACAGACGATCGAAGCGTTCGGCAAGCTTGACATCGTCGTCAACAACGCCGCCGAGCAGCACCCGCAGCCGAATACGTTCGTGCGAAACGTTTTTTCCAGCTGCGCGGCGGTGATGTTGAGAAAATTCGGCTGCGGGTGCTGCTCGGCGGCGTTGTTGACGACGATGTCAAGCATG
>NZ_JHUS01000018.1:0-23549 GCF_000691465.1 Geobacillus sp. CAMR5420 | reverse complement strand
CCGAATTTTCTCAACATCACTGCCGCGCAGCTGGAAAAAACGTTTCGCACGAACGTATTCGGCTGCTTTTTCCTAACGAAAGCGGCGCTCCCGCACTTAAAAAACGGAAGCGCCATTATCAACACCGCTTCGGTCACCGCCTACGAAGGAAACGAACAGCTCATCGACTACTCGGCGACAAAAGGCGCAATCGTCGCGTTCACCCGCTCGCTCGCCAAAGCGCTCGTTGGGCAAGGCATCCGCGTCAATGGCGTCGCCCCAGGCCCGATTTGGACGCCGCTCATCCCGTCGACGTTCAAAAGCGAGCAAGTCGCCACATTCGGCGCCAACACCCCGATGAAACGTCCCGGCCAACCGTGCGAAGTCGCTCCGTGCTACGTCTTTTTGGCGAGCGATGAGTCGTCGTATATGACCGGACAAATGCTGCACGTCGACGGCGGAAAATTCGTCAGCGGCTGACCATCGCAGCCGCTGCGGTCAATCCTTTTTGACAAAACTTCGTTATCTTTTCTTACAAAAATATAGAATCATTGTAAAAAAATCGATACGATAAAGCTACGATGTTCCTCCACTTCTTTGCAAGGTGCCCCTCTTCTCTCAGTCCGCCCCGGAATGGGGTGGATTTTTTTTACGTTAAAGGTTCACTAAAGGTAGATCGTTGAACCTAAAAATGCCTCCGCGGCTTCCCCCTCTGTTTTAAGCAGTCAATAGTTCGGGGAATGCCACTGCATGTTTTCTATTCACCATCTCATGTGAAGAGCGTCTCCGCCTCTTGCCCAGCAACCGCTATGTCTCGTTTTTTCTTGCGCACGCAAAGAACAGCCAAAGAAGCGATAACGCCTGGCAGCGCAAAAGCAACAAAGCACATGAAAATGGGGGCTTTCATTCCTAGCAGCGCCCCGCCAAGCGTCGGGCCAACCATTCCTCCTAAGCGACCGACGCCATTGGCCAATCCAACGCCCGTAGAGCGGACATGGGCGGGATAATATTGCGAGACAAATGCATTCAACAAACTTTGCGTCCCCATTGTACAAACACCAGCTACCGCAATGCGGAAACATTCCATACGTACGGAACACCCAGCATTCCAAGCAACATAAAACCATAACCGCATTCAGCTCCTCTCAACGCCAATGCCATGAGCGAAAAGAGGAGCTCTTTTTCATTTCCCTTTTTCAATCTTCAGCCGACGCTGACTGTGCCGCTTGTTTCACCGCCTTCACCTCATAATGTCCGACTTCGACATTGAGGATGTACTCCGGCTTCGCTTCATTTCGTCTCTGTTTATGTCCGGCGATATGAGCGTCGCTTTTCTCCCATTTTTTCCAATGCTCCTCCGATTCCCATGTAATCAAAATGACGACTTCCTCATCACCGCGGCGCGCTTTCTTAACCAAAATTTTCAAATCAACAAACCCCTCTTGCTGTTCGATGATTCCAGGCTTTCGAAACCGCTCAGCCACTTGGTCGGCGAATCCTTCAGCCACTGTGATTTTACGCATTTGCACGAACATAAATCCTCTCCCTTTCTCTGTTGATGATGATGCGATTATTGTTCGCTGCTGTCCTCATCGTTGCGCTGTTCATCGATAGGGGCATCTCCGTCGCGGTTTTGAACTCCCCATATACTGCTCAGTTCTTCGTCATGAATATCAAACGACTGGATGAATTCATTGATCACCATCTCGATTGCTTTCAACTCTCCTGTCAGCACGGGATGAATCGATTGAAGCTCCGGCGATTGCAGTTGCTGTTTCAATGTCTCCCGTTTGACATAAAGCCGTGCTAAAAATTCGAGCGCCCGCCCGCGACGGAACGTTTTGGCGCCGCGATGCGGCCCTTTGTGCATATGCGCGCCTTTCCATGCAGGATGGCCTTCGAATGGATGTCCATGTCCATGAAAAAAATGTCCATGCATGCCGTCATCTTTCCTCCTTCGCCGCTTTCACTCTCGCCACCGTCACACCGTCCCCAATGGGGAGAAACAAGGCATCAAGCGCTGGATGCCGAGCAACGGTCTCATTGAACTGCCTCATAATTTCCCCGCGCCGTCCCAAGGCGCGCGGAGTGCCGATGCCGCTTCCTGCCATGGTGTTGTCCGCTGCGATGATCGCGCCTGGATTGGCGAGGCGGAGGCAATAATCGAGATAATGAACATAGTTTTCTTTGTCCGCATCAATGAAGAAGAAGTCGAAGCGCGAGCCTTGGGCAACAAGCGCTTCAAGGCTTTCCAAGGCTGGTCCAACCATATACACGACTTGGCTGCCGAAACCGGCTTTTTCTAGGTTCTGTTTTGCCAAGCGGGCATAGTCCTCCACAAGCTCAAGCGACGTCAACAACCCGCCCCGCCCAAGCCCGCGCGCGAGACAAACACCGCTGTAGCCTCCAAGCGCTCCGATTTCCAACACGTTTTTGGCGCCGGAGATGGCGACAAGCATCGTCAACAGCTTTCCTGTCGCCGGCGAAACAGAAATCGGCGGAAGGCCGTTTTCCTCCATTGAGCGTCGGATGCTGGCAAGCACTTCATCTTGCGGAGCAAACTGTTCATTCATGTAACGGTTTAATTGCCGAAACAACTCCCATCCTTCATGGCGATCGTGCGGATGCTTCGGTTCCATGCTTTCCCGCCTTCTGATCCTATTCGTATACAATTGTATACAAACATAAACAGAACATCAATGTTTAATCCCCCGACCGCTTATATTTCCATCTCGCCGCCGGGAACATCACTTGAAACCGCGTTCCTTCGCCGAGTTTGCTTTCCACCTTCACCTTGCCATGGTGTTGATCAATAATCCATTTGGCGATCGCCAATCCAAGACCGGCTCCATCCGATTGCGAGCGCGCCTTGTCGCTTTGGTAAAAGCGGTCGAAAATGCGAGGGAGATCTTCAGTTGGAATGCCGATGCCGTCATCTTCAACTTCCACCACGACCGATGAGGAAAAACGATGGCATGCAAGGCGAATGTGTCCGCCTTCCGTCGTATATTTCAAGGCATTGTCAAGCAAAATGACGATCAATTGATGGATGCGTTCACGGTCGCCCACCCACTCAATAGGGATTTGCGCTTCGACGCTCATCGTTTTCTGCTGGTACGAAGCGATCTCGCTGTACTGTTCGCCAATGTCGCGGACCAATTCATCCAGCCGAAACGCTTCTTTTTGCATTTCCAACTGATTCGAGTCTGAACGCGCCAAGGTGAGCAGCTGGGAAACGAGCCGCGACAAGCGGCGGCATTCTTTGGCGATCACAGAAATATCGATGCTTTTCTCTTCAATGGTTGCTTTCGGAGAACGAAAAAGCGCATCCGTTTTTGCCTGAATGACAGAAAGAGGCGTGCGCAATTCATGGGAGGCGTCGGAGACAAATTGCTGCTGTTTTTTCCACGCCGCTTGAATGGGAACGAGCGCCCGGCCAGCCAGAAAATAGCCTGCCGCGATGGCAAACAGAGCGCTCAGCATGCATCCTACTGCAATCATGAACATCAATTCGCCAAGCAGCTCGCGTTCAGAGTTCGTATTGCGCAGCATTTGCACCGTTATCGGGCCAAACGCCGTATTCACTTCAACAGCCAACGTCCGAAAATAGAGATGGCCTACGTTCACCTCATACAGTTCATCAAGCCTTTCTGGGGGAGTGAGCGGCAGCCCGGTGAAAAAAGAAGCGTCGCGGGTCATGCCGACCATTTCTCCTTTCTCGTTCCAGATGACCACCAACAGCCGCGGGTCGCGCAACAGCGGATCATGAAAGAGCGGATCTCCTAACAGCGCATCATCCTTACGCCATGGCCCGCCCTGCCTAATCCGCTCCGCCAATCGTTCAAGCGGAACATCGGCCGCATGGTACAGACGCTCCTGCATATACACGTACAGCACGACGCCAAGCGCGCTAATCACGAAAAACACGACGAGCGAGTTGACGAATGTCAAACGCCAAAGGGTTTTGTGAAACATGGCACATTTTCACTCCTGCTCCCGCACCAGCATGTAGCCGATGCCGCGGACAGTTTGAATATCTGCATGATAGCCAAACGGCTCAAGCTTTTTCCGCAGCTGATGAACGAACACTTCGACAATGGCGATCGTCGTATCAGAGTCAAATCCCCAAATGCGGTCAAAAATTTGTTCCTTCGTTAAAATGACGCCTTGGTTATGAACGAGATATTCCAAAAGCTCGTACTGTTTGCTGGTCAATTTCAGCGGTTGACCGTCAACCACGACTCCTTTTTCTTTGCCAAACAATTCGATGCCGCGGTAGCGGATCGTCTGTTTCGTCGTCAGGGCGCCGCTGCGCCGCAAAAGAGCCCGCAGACGCGCCTTCAGTTCCGGAGACTGAAACGGCTTCACCAAGTAATCGTCTCCGCCAAAATCAAGTCCCTTCACCCGATCTTCAAGCGAGTCTCTCGCCGTCAGAAACAACACCGGCGTTTCGATTCCGTCTTCACGAAGACGACGGACGATGGAAAAACCATCGATGCCGGGAAGCATAACGTCCAAGATGATGGCGTCGTAAATGTTTTGCTGCGCTAAAAACAACCCTTCATCGCCGTCACATGCCCCATCAACCTCAAACTCATCCGCCAGCATCTCGATCATAGCCTCCCGCAAGTCGTGGTGATCCTCGACAACAAGCAGCTTCAACTATCTTCCCTCCTCTTTTTTAACCTATGGCTGTAAGGAACTTCCCTTCGCAGTGAAAGGCAACAGCTAAGCACCATACATGCCGTATCGGGAAAGGAAAAACAAAGCGCCGCATGATGCGAACGCTTTGTTTTTCTTTCTTTTATTCGTAGCGCAACGCTTGAATCGGGTCAAGCTTGGCCGCTTTGTTCGCTGGAAATACGCCAAACACCACTCCGACCAACAAAGAGAACAAAAAGGCGAGCAATGACACGGAAGGGGAATAGGAGATTGTCATCCCCATCACCGACTTCAGCACTTGGCCAACACCAAATCCAAGAACGACGCCAATGGCTCCACCGCATGAGCTGAGCACCACCGCCTCAACAAGAAATTGAAGCAAAATGTGGCGGCGTTTGGCGCCGACCGCTTTGCGGATGCCAATTTCTTTCGTCCGCTCGGACACCGAGACGAGCATGATGTTCATAATCCCGATGCCGCCGACAAGCAACGAGATGCCGGCGATGCCGCCAAGCATCAGCGTCATCGTATCGGCTACGGAACTGACCGTTTCCATCAAATCCTGCTGATTAAAGACGCTGTAGCTGTCTTCATTGTTTGGGAACAAATGGGCAAGAAGCTGTTTTGCTTCCACCATCACGAAGTTGACGTCTGAAGCCTTGTCTGCCTGGATATACACGGTTTGGATGTTCATCGTCTTTGTCAGGCGCTGGGCGGTCGACAGCGGCATCAAAATGACATCGTCCCCGCTTTGTCCAAGAGAACCGCCTTTGGACGCCAAAACGCCGACAACTTTAAACGATGTCCCATCGATTTGCACGTACTGGCCAACCGGATCCCCGAATCCAAACAACGTTTGCGCTATCGTCGCGCCGAGCACGACGATTTTTTGCCTGTACTCGATATCGATGTCTGATAAAAATCGGCCGCTGCTCACATTGACATCGCGAACCGCTTCATACGAAGCTGTCGTGCCGATTAACGATACTTGCGCTGAAGCAGTCCCTTGTTTGACATTCACTCTCCCAGACACGATAGGAGCGATGTCCTTTACACCGGAAAGTTCGCGAAACTTGTTCATGTCTTCAACCGTCAGCTTTACTTCATCGCTGTTCATGACGTTGACCGTCAATAAATTCGTTCCGAGCTGATTGATTTGGCTTGTCACTTGCTCACTTGAGCCTCGACCGATGGAGACGAGCACGATGACGGACGATACGCCGATGATCATGCCCAACATCGTCAAAAAGGAGCGCAACTTGTTGCCGCGAATGCTGCGCCACGCCATTTTAATGGATGGAAGAAGCCCCAACGAACTCACCTCTTTCTTCCAACAACTCGCCATCTTGAATGCGGACGATCCGCTTCGCTTCTCTGGCGACTTCCCAATCATGGGTGATGAGTACGATCGTATGCCCTTGCTCATTGAGCTGCTTCATGATGTGCATAATCTCTTTGCTTGTTTTGCTGTCAAGCGCGCCGGTCGGCTCGTCAGCGAGCAAAATCGGCGGATGGCCGACAAGAGCGCGGGCAATGGCGACGCGCTGTTGTTGGCCGCCTGACAGCTGGTTGGGCAAATGGTGGACTCGCTCCTGCAGCCCCACTTTTTCAAGGCATTCATAGGCAATGGCTCGCCTTTCTTTCACCTTCACTCCCCGATAAATGAGGGGAAGCTCAACGTTTTCCAGCGCCGTCAGTTTGGATAGAAGATTGAAATTTTGAAATACAAATCCGATTTTTTGATTGCGAATGACGGCGAGTTCATCCTCTTTCATCGTTCTGACTTCCTTCCCGTCGAGCCGGTAGCTGCCGGAATCCGGGCGATCAAGGCAGCCGATCATATTCATCAACGTCGACTTGCCCGAACCAGAGGGACCGACAATCGCAACAAAATCCCCTCGTTTGACTTGCAATGAAACCCCGCGCAGCACATGCACCGTTTCTCCTCCTAAACGGTACGCTTTCGTCATCCCTTGAATATCAATCATCAACATACGATTCTCCTCCTTCCTCTCATGGCTGGCCACCTGTCCGACGGTTCATTCCGCCTCCTGGCATGCCGCCCATCCCTGGCATCCCGCCCATCATTCTTTCTTGCCGCCCTGGATTATTCGTACTGGAGGAAGTAGAAACGCTCGGCAGCTTCACGATTTGCCCTTCGCTCAATCCATCGGTAATTTCAATGTTGTCTTCATTGCTAATGCCGGTTTTCACCGTTTGGCGCACAGCCGTGCTGCTCCCGTCCGCCGACTGTTGGACGACAAGCACAAACTTTTCATCATTCATCGTGTGAACCGCTTCGATTGGAACATACAACACATTATCTTTCTTTTCGACTAAAATGCTTACTTCCGCTGTCATGCCGATTTTCACATTCGTCGGTTTATCGATGTGCACCGTCACATCGAAAGTCGACACACCGTTCGAAACCGTCCCTTCTTTGGCGATGGAGGTGACCTTTCCGGTATATGTCGCCTCAGGAAAAGCGTTGATCTTAATCGCAGCGGTTTGTCCGACCTTCACTTTTGGAATATCAAGCTCATCCACTTGCACTTTTACTTGCAAATCGCTGTAATTGGTGAGATGGGCGACGACTTGTCCGTCATTGACGCGGTCTCCTTCTTCCACGTCGAGCGAGGTGATCGTTCCAGCTGCTGGCGCTTCAATCGGATCGCTGCCATCAGTAAATGTAATGAGGTCTTCCCCCTTCGTCACGGTTTCCCCTTCGGAAACGAGCACTTCATCCACTTCTTTGCTGCCGTCAGCTTGAATGTCCGTGCTCGTTACGGACTCAACCGTTCCCGATCCACTCACTTTCACTTCCAACGTTCCTTTTTGCACTGAAGCGGTCGCCGTCTGAGCCATGGCGGGCTCGCTTTTGGCCTGCGTGAAGTACCATGCACCGCCGGCGCCGGCTGCAGCCACAATCGCGACCAACGCGATGATCCATTTTTTCACTTCGCATTCCCCTTTCTCCATTTCAAATAAGCATCGACACTCCGATTATCCAAAGGGTTGCTTAATTTTCCCTTAATTTTTTCGTTTCTTCCTTCCAAACCTGAACATACGCTGTCCACAATACTTTTGCATGGTGACCAAAATGAAAATATGATCATGCTCGAAAACAAAAAACGCCCGCCAATACGACGGACGTCTCTTTGCCAACACCGCTTCTTTCTAACGCTGTGCACACGACCCACGCTCCACGAGCCGGTGCGGGATGATGATGCGTTTGATCGGTTCATTCGGGTTGGTGATTTTCTCAATTAAACTTTTCGCCGCTTCGTAGCCGAGCTGAAAAATGCCGATGTCAACCGACGTGAGCGGCGGACGCGACATTTCGGCGAGCAGCGTGTTGTTGAAGCTGACGATCGAAACATCTTCCGGGACGCCAAGCCCCATTTCATCAAGCGTTTTCAAGATGCCGAGCGCCATGAGATCATCGGCGACGACAAGCCCGGTCGGCGGCTCAGGCAACGAAAGAAGCTCCTTCATCGCCTCTTGGCCGCCTTCCTGCAAAAATTCTGCATGGACGACGTATTCCGGCCGGTACGGAAGCCCCGCCTCCTGCAAGGCCGCGGCGTAGCCGGTTTGGCGGTCGACGGTCACCAAATATTGCGGATTGCCGCCGACAAACGCGATGCGTTCGTGCCCGCGGGCGATCAACCAGTTTGCCGCATCTTTCCCCGCCTGGACGTTGTCGTTGTCGACATGGGTCACTTGTTCCGCTTTTTGGTGCGGTTTGCCGATGACGACGAACGGAAAGCCATGCTTTAACAAGTACTTCATGAGCTTATCGTTTTGCCGCGAGTAAAGCAAAATAACGCCGTCGACGCGCCGTCCTTGCAGCATCTCCACGACTCGCTCGTAAATGTCGTTCTCTTTCTCTCCGGTCGACATTTGCAAAGCATATCGCTTTTCATGGGCGGCTTTGCTGATGCCGCGGATGACTTCCGGGAAAAACGGGTTTTGCAGCGCTTGGTCGGCGGAGCTCGGCATGACGATGCCGATCACTTGCGTCATTTGGCTCGCGAGGCTGCGGGCGATAAAGTTCGGATGATAGCCGAGCTCTTTCATCGCCTCGCGCACCCGCTGCTTCGTCTTCTCGCTGATGCGCGGGCTGTCGGCGATGACGCGCGAGACGGTTGACGGCGCAACGTTCGCGCGTTTCGCCACATCTTTAATCGTAACGGTCATAAGGTCCCTCCTTTCCCTCTATTCCGGCATCCGCTTCGCCCGTTTTTTCACCAAATACAAAAACAAAAGAAACAATACGTAAACCGATACGATGGCGGCGATAAACGGAACGTTGATCCCAGTTTTTTCCCGCAGCTTGTACACTTCCGCCGTTTCGCGGTCGAGCACAAGATCGTATCCGTCGCCATCGCCGCGGACGAGATCGTCCAATAAAAAGCCGCGCAGTTCCTTGTTTTTTGGCAACTGGTCGTTCGTTAGGTGAACGTGCTGCGTTTCGCCCGTGTTGTTGATGGCGATAACCGTTGTTTCATCTTCATATTGCCGTTTCCACACCGCCATGCCGTCTTTTTCATACAGGAGCGTAAAATCGCCGCGCCGCAAAGACGGCAGCTGTTGGCGGAGCGGGCCGATTTTTTTTAAGTAATCGATGATCTCCGGATCGGCGCGGAAATCCATCAAGCGGCGGTTGTCCGGGTCTTCGCCGCCGTTCATGGCGATTTCCGTTCCGTAATACATGATCGGGATGCCGGGGGCGGTGAACAAATACGTCATCGCCAGCTTGATGCGTGAAATCGGATTGTTGCGGTTGTCAATCGAAAGTTTCGTAAACCGCACGGTATCGTGATTGTCCAAAAACGTCCCGAGCAAGTACGGGCGGTCGTAAAACGTTTTGTTGTATTCCCAGACGTCATACAACGGCCGGAGCGATGCATCGCGCCTAGCAAGCGACTGCTTCACCGCGCCATACAGCGGATAATCGACAAAACCGTCGATGCCGTATTGGCCGTACTCGGCAATATAGCGCGGATCGTCGCTCCACACTTCGCCAAGAAGGAAAAAGTCTTGTTTCACCGATTTCACTTCTTTGGCGAACTCCTGCCAAAATGATTTTGGCACATGGCGCACCGTATCGAGGCGATAGCCGTCAATGTCCGTTTCTTTGATCCACCATTTGGCCGCATCGATTAAATATTTCTTGACTTCTGGATTTTCCTGCGCTAAATCCGGCAGCCCATACACCCATCCGTTTTCTAGTTGTGTTTGATCATTCCAGTCGAAAATCTCTTTTTTCGGATGGAACCAATCTTTTTTCGCCGGGTCGCGAAGCCATGGATGGTCGTAGCCGACATGGTTGGCGACAAAGTCCAAGATGACTTTCATATGGCGCTTGTGCGCTTCTTTGACAAGCGTCTTCAAATCATCCAGCGTGCCGAAATGCGGATCGACGCGATAAAAATCTTTGATCCAATACCCGTGGTATCCGCCCGGCATGTTTTCGAAAATCGGCGTCAGCCAAATGGCCGTAAATCCCATCTCCTTGATGTAATCGAGTTTCGCCGTCACCCCTTTCAAGTCGCCGCCGAAATACCCTTTCGGATCGTTGACATTGACGCCCTTGTCATTCGTCGGATCCATATTGTTAAACCGGTCGACCATAATGAAATAAATCGCTTCATCTTGCCACGTCCGTTCTTCTTTCTCCGCCGCCTGCACCGGCCAGGCATAAAAAAGAAGGAACGGAAGGACGAGCATCATAAAGAGCCGGTTCCCCATTTCCATTCCTCCCTTCCCGATTCATTTGCTCATTCGGAAACGGGTAAGCCCACTATTTATGATAGCGGTTCTTACCCTTTTGTGCCACCGGCCGTTAAGCCGGAAATCAAATACCGCTGCAGGAACAAAAAGACGATGGCAATCGGGGCGGCGATCAAAATCGAGCCGGCGGCAAAGCGGGTGAAGTTGTTCGCAAACCGGTCGCTGATGAAGTTAAACAGCCCGACCGCCAATGTAAATTTGTCCGGGTCGCGCAACACGATCGACGGCAGCAAAAAGTCGGTGAACGGCGCCATAAAGTTGAACAACGCGACAACGGCCAAAATCGGCTTGGCCAAAGGCAGCATAATGCGGAAAAAGACGCCGAAATGCCCGGCGCCGTCGATGCGCGCCGCCTCATCCAGCTCGCGCGGAATCGTATCAAAGTAGCCTTTGACCAGCCAGGCGTTAAACGGAATTTGTCCGCCTACATAAATGAGAATGAGCCCCCACAGCGAATCGAGCAAATGGAGCATATTGAGCAAAATATAGATCGCCACCATCGCCATGAGCGACGGAAACATTTGGAGCACTAAAAACAAATACAGCCCTGTTTTCCGCCCGACGAATTGGTAGCGCGAAAACGCATAGGCGATGAGCGCGGTAAACAAGACGGACAACACCGCATTGGCCGCCGCGACAAACAAGCTGTTTTTATACCAAAGCAAATAATCGCTGTTCGGACTGGTAAACAACCACTTATAGTGCTCAAACGACCACTTCTCCGGGATGAGCGACGCCGAATACAGGCTCGTTCCTGGATTGAGCGACATACTGATCGTCCAAAGGAGCGGATAGGCGATGACGACAAACATGAAGGCGATAAACAAATAAATGAGCGCTACTTCCACGCGCGATTTCCATTTGCGGTTCATCAAATGTTCCCCTCCTCTTTAAAGGAACGGGTGCGCCGGAACTGGTAAATGGCAAACCCGCTGACGATCAAGCCGATGATGAGCGAAATCGCCGCCGCCATGTTGTAGTTGTTCGTCGTGAACGTCAAATCGTACACCCATGAAATGAGGATGTCCGTTCCACCGGCGTTTTGCCCGCGCACCGCAGGCCCCCCGTCGTTGAACAAATAGATGATGTTAAAGTTGTTGAAGTTGCCGGCGTATTGCATAATCAACAGCGGTGCGGTCGCATACAGGACGTGCGGCAGCGTGATCGATTTGAACTTTTGCCAGCGCGTCGCCCCGTCGATGTCGGCCGCTTCGTACCAGTCGCGGGAAATGCTTTGCAAAACGCCGGTAAACAGCGCAAAGACGAACGGAAAGCCAAGCCACGTCTGAATCAAAATGAGCGCGACTTTCGTCCAAAACGGGTCGGTCATCCATGGGATCGACAATCCGAACAAACTCAACACTTCACGGTTGATGGCGCCGAATTTGTCGTTAAACATCGCCGCAAACACTAAAATTGTAACAAACGCCGGCACGGCCCACGGCAAAATGAGCACCGTGCGGATGAAACGCTTGAACTTGATGCGCGGGTCGTTGACAAGAAGCGCCAACAACAGGCCAAGAGCGATTTGCGCCGTCGTCGCCACCACGGTCCAAACGATCGTCCAGGCGAGGACGCTGAAAAACGTGCTTTTCCAAATCGGAATCGACACTAAGTTTTTGAAATTTTCCAATCCAACCCAGTTCAATAAATGCCGCGGCGGCGAGTGGTACAAGTTGTAGTCGGTAAAGGCGAGCGACACCATAAACAACAGCGGCAGCACGACGATAAACAACAGCATCACAAGCCCGGGCGTGACAAAGATGTACGGAAATCCTTTATCCCAAGCGTTGCGGCACGATTCCCACAGCGACGGAAACGGTTCGCCCCTTTGCCGGCGGCGGGCGTCGTTGCGTGCATCAATGATGTTCGCAATATGCAGGGCGGCGGCAAATGCGATGATGATGACCGACATCAACCCTTGAATCAACAGAAAAATCGAATGATCCAACATCGGGATTTCGCCAAGCGTCACAAGCCCCCACAGCCCGATGTTTAAAAAGTTGTAAAACGTCAGCAAAAACGAAGCTTCAATAATGATGAACAAGATGCCTTTGACATACCGGCGGTTGTACAACTGCCCAAGGCCGGCAAACAACAAAGACAGCGCCATCGCCACCGCCGGCCGATGGCGGACGTTTGCTTCCGGCATTCCAATCCCCCCTATCATATGGATAAGAATAGTGGATAGGGCTGATCCTATCCACCACGACATCACTCGTTATTTTCCAGCGCCGCTGGCGGCGATTTTATCTTGAATCGTTTTCACTGCCTCACCGAGCACCGCTTTCGGGTTGTCGCCTTTCGCGATAAATTGCAACGCATTGCCCATCGGCTCCCACACTTGCGACATTTCCGGCACGTTCGGCATCGGCTCGCCGTATTGGATTTGCTCCGCAAAACCGGCGATCAGCGGGTCGTTCGTAATTTTCTCATTCGTCAACGCTTTTTCGTTCGCCGGCATTTCGCCCGCCACTTCATAGTAATGAAGCGAATTTTCTTCGTTCGTGACAAACTTCATGAAGTCGACCGCCCATTCTTTGTTTTGCGAATAGGCGGAGAGCATCCATGTTTTTACGCCGACGAACGATTTCGGATGCTCGCCGTTGTCCAAAACCGGCAGCGGCGCTGTCGCCAATTTGTCGCCCAACGCTTCTTTATACGACGCGATGTTCCATGGTCCGGTGATGGCAACGGCCACATTTCCTTTCGTAAACAGCCCGTTCATAATATCGCCGGTGATTTCTTTCGGAATGTAGCCGTTTTTAAACCACGATTGGACGAGCTCGGCTCCTTTGACGGCTCCATCATTCGCGAGCCCAATGTCGCTTATGTCGTATTTGCCGTTTTCATTTTTAAACACATAGCCGCCATAGCCGGCGAAGAACGGATAAACGAAATAGAAATTCGCCGCTTCCATTAAAAAGCCGTATTGGTCTTTGGCCGCATTCGTTTTTTCCTTGGCGATCTTCATCAAGTCATCCATCGTTTTCGGCGCTTCCGGCACTAAATTTTTATTGTAGAACACGCCGTATGTTTCAACGACCATCGGCACGCCATACGTCTTTCCGTCATAGGTGACCGCGTTGATGGCCGTCGGACTGTACTCGCCTTTCGCATCGCCAAGGTCGACTGGATCGGCCAATCCTTGCAGCACAATGTCGCCGATGCGGTCATGCGGCTGGTAGAACACATCCGGCCCTTTGCCAGCCGGTCCGTCGAGCGCTAGTTTTTTCGTTTGATCGAGCATGTTGACCCCAACCATCTCGATTTTGATTCCGGTTTTTTCTGTGTACTTTTGGAAAATATCTTTTAATGCTTGTTTCTGCTTTTCGTCGTCGTTCACCCAAACGACCAGTTTGTCCGGTTTTTCCGCCTTTTCGGTCGTTCCTTGACTTTCTTTCGGCTGTTGAACGTCCCGTTTCGGTCCGCAGGCAGCGAGCACGCCCACGAGCAGCACAGCCATGAGAAACAAAGACAATGTTTTCTTCATGCTCTCCCTCCTCTTTTGATCGACTCTTTTTCAGTGCAACCATAGCGAAATCGTTTGCGCATTAAAATCGCAATCACTCCAATGAAAACGATTGCACCTTTCAACTCTATTATATCGTCTATTTTTCATTTTACAAGCTTATTTTCTATGAAATTTGACTTTTTTTTTTCATTGGCGTACGCTTTGTTTAACGGAAGTCTATCATGCAAACGATTGCTTTTACCCAAATTGGATTCAAGAGGGGGAACGATGATGCAAAAAGAAGCCATTCACCACCGCCCGACTGACAACTTCGCCTATGCCTATGATGGCGAAACGCTTCATCTTCGGCTTCGGACAAAAAAAGATGATGTTGATCGGGTGGAGCTGTTGCACGGCGACCCGTACGAGTGGCAAGACGGCGCCTGGCAGTTTCAAACGATGCCGATGCAGAAAACGGGAAGCGACGAACGATTTGACTATTGGTTCGCCGAGGTCAGACCGCCATATCGGCGGCTGCGCTATGGGTTTGTGCTTCGAGCTGGGGGCGAACAACTGGTCTATACGGAAAAAGGATTTTACCATGAAGCTCCGAGTGACGACACCGCTTACTACTTTTGCTTTCCCTTTCTTCATCGGGTCGACCTGTTCCAAGCGCCGGGCTGGGTAAAAGACACCGTATGGTATCAAATTTTCCCTGAGCGGTTCGCCAACGGCAACCCGGCCATCAGTCCGGAAGGAGCGCGGCCGTGGGGAAGCGAAGACCCGACGCCGACAAGTTTTTTTGGGGGGGATTTGCAAGGAATTATCGACCATCTCGATTACTTGGCTGACCTTGGCATCACCGGCCTTTACTTGACGCCGATTTTCCGCGCGCCGTCGAACCATAAATACGACACCGCTGATTATTTTGAAATCGACCCGCACTTTGGGGACAAAGAGACGTTGAAAACACTTGTCAAGCGCTGCCATGAAAAAGGGATCCGCGTCATGCTCGATGCAGTCTTCAACCATTGCGGCTATGAGTTTGCCCCGTTTCAAGATGTGCTGAAAAACGGCGCAGCCTCTCGGTATAAAGATTGGTTCCATATTCGCGAGTTTCCGCTCCAAACCGAGCCGCGCCCGAACTACGACACATTTGCGTTCGTGCCGCACATGCCGAAACTCAACACCGCTCATCCGGAAGTGAAGCGCTACTTGCTTGATGTCGCGACATACTGGATTCGCGAGTTTGATATTGACGGCTGGCGGCTCGATGTGGCGAACGAAATCGATCATCAATTTTGGCGCGAATTCCGGCAGGCAGTGAAGGCGCTAAAGCCCGATGTGTACATTCTCGGCGAGATTTGGCATGACGCCATGCCTTGGCTGCGCGGCGACCAGTTTGACGCCGTCATGAACTACCCGTTCACGGACGGGGCGCTTCGCTTTTTCGCGAAAGAGGAAATCAGCGCCCGCCAGTTTGCCGATATCATGATCCGACTTCTTCATTCGTATCCGAAACAGGTGAACGAAGCGGCATTCAACTTGCTTGGCAGCCATGATACACCAAGGCTGCTTACGATTTGCGGCGGCGACGTCCGCAAAGCGAAGTTGTTGTTTTTGTTCCAGCTGACGTTCACCGGTTCGCCGTGCATTTACTATGGCGATGAGATCGGCATGACGGGCGGAAACGATCCGGAGTGCCGGAAATGTATGGTGTGGGATCCGGAGCACCAAAACCGCGAACTGTTGGCGCATGTCAAGCGGCTGATTGCGCTAAGGAAGCAGCACCGGGCGCTCCGGCGCGGAGATGTCTCCTTTCTTTCCGCCGACGACAACCCTAACCATCTCGTGTATGAAAAAATTGACGGCGCTGAAACCGTGCTCGTCATCATCAACCGAAGCAATGATGCCGCCGACATTCCGCTCCCGCTCGACCTTCGCGGAAAATGGCTTGTTGACCTCTTGACCGGAGAGCGGTTTGCGGCCGAGGCGGAAACGCTTTGCGCCTCTTTGCCTCCGTATGGGTTTGTGCTCTATAAAGTTGAAAGCTGGTAAGATGGCGCAGCCATGTGTTGCTTTGATCACAAACCGGTGCAGCGGTTCGCTGCGCCGGTTTTATGTACGCCTAGCCATGCGCCGGTATTCGGTCGGGGTCATCCCTTCCATCTTTTTGAATACACGCGAAAAATACGCGCCATCATCAATGCCGACCCGCTTGGCAACCGCCTCGACTGTTTCATTCGTTTCCGCAAGCCATTGCTTGGCTTTCGACAGGCGGTAATACGTCAAATAACGGCTAAATCCCATGCCCATCGTTTTTTGCATACAGCGGGTGATGTAATCGGGATGAAAACGGAGCCCTTTCGCAAGCATTTCGAGCGTAATCGGCTCGTTGAAATGTCGTTCGATGTACGCCACCGCCGCCGCACTGACTTGTTCCGCTGCACTTGGGACGGACAGCTCCTGCTTTTGCAAGTGCCAAAGAAATTCCACAAACAAAAGCAGCTGTCGGAGCGGCCGGTCCATATCCCGCTCCACGTTCGGCTCGACAAGTTGGGCGAGCAGCTGTTCGGCGCGCTCCCGTTGTTTCAGCTCCCCATATTGACGGATCGAAAGCCGGTATTGGATTGGCTCAGTGTACGTCGCCTCTTTTTCCATCACCGTTTGCCGGCTCGCCGGGCAGTCCGGAGCAACCGTGTAGTCCGGCAGCAAAAAGTGCAGCCAAACAAGCTCCGTTTTCTCTTCACACGGGCGGTGTCCGTAATGTTCGCGGCCGGGGATCAACAGCAAATATTGCCCGCTGCCGATGGCAAACTCGCGCCCGTTTTCCGTCATATACAAACAGCCTTGTTTCACATACAGCAAGTCAAATACGGTAAACGTGCGGCGAAAATGCCGTTTTCCTTTTGGAAATACGCTTTCCGCCCCTTTAATAAACACCGGCAGCGGTGGCAGCGAAAACGTAACATAATGCATTGTCCCCTCTCTCCTTGTCGGAAATGTGCAAGTGAAATCGCTTCTTTCTCTTTCCATTATGCAGCAAACTAGCTAAACTGAGTATATCGTTCAAGTCGGAATTTGAAAAAGGAGTTGTCTCAATATGCGCCAAGAGGCAAAAACATGGTCACTGTTCTCGTTAACGTGGCCGATTTTTATTGAAACGTTGCTTTATATGGTCATGGGCAACGCTGATACACTTATGCTCAGCCAGTACTCGGATCATGCGGTCGCCGCCGTCGGGGTGGCGAACCAAATCATCGCGTTAACGATCGTGCTGTTCAACTTCGTTGCCTTGGCGACCGCCGTACTTGTCGCCCAATACTTAGGCGCCCGGCGGGAGCAAGAAGCCATTGACGTGTCGCGCGTATCCCTTGCCGCCAATTTGCTGTTTGGGTTGCTGCTAAGCGCCGTTCTCGCCGCGTTTAGCCGGCCGATTTTGCGGCTGATGGGGCTGCCGGCTGAGCTGTTTGACGAGGGGAGCAGCTATTTGGCGATTGTCGGCGGGTTTTTGTTCATCCAAGCGCTGATGATGACGGTCGGCGCCATCTTAAAAAGCTACGGCTTTACACGTGATACGATGTATGTCACGATCGGCATGAATGTACTCAATGTCATCGGAAACTACTTCCTTATTTTCGGCTCATTTGCTCTTCCTCCTCTTGGGGCGGAAGGAGCTGCTATTTCAACAGCAGCCAGCCGGTTGGCCGGCTTTGTTGTGCTCGTTGCCTTATTGCGCAAACGAACAGGTATTGCACTCGCGCCGCGTGCCTTTTGCGCCCTGCCGTTTCGCCACTTTCGTTCGCTATTGAAAATCGGTGTGCCGTCAGCCGGCGAGCACCTTTCCTACAATACAGCGCAAATGGTGATCACCTATTTGATTACGTGGCTGGGCGCCGAGGCGCTAACGGTACGAGTGTATACGCAAAACATTATGATGTTCGTCTTTTTGTTCGGCATCGCCATCAGCCAAGGGACGCAAATCCTTGTCGGCCATTTTGTTGGCGCCGGGCGGTATGAGGAAGCGTACGCCCGTTGTTTAAAAAGTTTGTACAGCGCCATTGGCATGTCCGTGTTGCTTGCTACAGCCGCCTATTGGTTCGCCGAACCGCTGCTCTCCTTCTTTACTGATGACGCGTCGATGATTGGGCTTGGGCGCAAACTGTTGCTTTTAACCATCATCCTTGAGCCGGGGCGGTCGTTTAATCTCGTCATCATCGGCTCGTTGCGGGCAGCCGGAGATGTGCAATTTCCGGTCTATATGGGCATTTTGTCGATGTGGGGCGTCGGGGTCACAGTGGCATACATCTTCGGCATTGCCCTTGGGTTTGGCCTTGTCGGCATTTGGCTGTCGTTCATCGCTGATGAATGGCTGCGCGGACTGTTGATGCTTCGGCGCTGGCGGTCGCGCGTCTGGATGAAAAAGACGGTGGCGCCGCAAGCGAAAATGGCATGAAGCCTCCCGCCACGAAAATAAGAGCTGCGCATCAGCGCAGCTCTTATTCTTTAATATGAATGCCGTAATGGTCAAACCAAACGTGCACTTGGCCAAGGTAGGCAAGCAGTTGCGGACCGGTCATCAGCTGTCCAAACCAAGGCACCTCGAATGACTTCCCTTCCGATTCAACGAGCGCCGTCAACTTTTCCGCGTCAAAAAACTCGTGTAAAATCGAAGAACGGTCGCGAAGCAGCTGTTCAAGCCATTGCTTCACCAGCTTCGTATACAATGGATGATGCGTTTTCGGGTACGGGCTTTTTTTCCGATAGAGCACCTCCTCCGGAAGCAGCCCTTCCAACGCCTTGCGCAAAATGCCTTTTTCGCGGCCGCCGTACATTTTCATTTCCCAAGGGATATTCCAGACATATTCCACAACCCGATGATCGGCAAACGGCACACGCACTTCCAAGCTCGCTCCCATGCTCATCCGGTCTTTCCGGTCAAGCAGTGTCGTCATAAACCAAATCATATTTAAGTAAAACAGCTCACGCCGCTTCGCTGCTTCCGCACTTTCCCCTTCCAGGCGCGGCACTTCGGCAATCGTCTGTTCATAGCGCATTTGCACGTAATCGTCGAGGCGGAGCTTTTGCCGCCATTCTTCCTTTAACAACCCGATGCGCGCCTCAATCGAGCGCATCCATGGAAATCCTTTGCGCGCCAAATCGTCCGGGCGATGAAACCATGGGTAGCCGCCAAAAATCTCATCGGCGCATTCTCCAGACAAACTGACGACAAACTGCTCGCGAATTTGTTTGCAAAACCAAAGAAGCGACGAATCGACATCAGCCATGCCCGGAACGTCGCGGACGATGACGGCTTCATGCAAATGGCGGAACAGTTCTTCTTGCGTGATCACGCAGCGATGATGAACCGTTTGAAATTGGTTTGACACCTGTTCGATAAATGGTGCATCGGTGTTTGGCTGAAAATCGTTTGCCCGGAAATACTGATCGTTTCCTTCATAATCGATCGAGTACGTATGAAGCGGCCCTTTTCCAGCTGTCGCAAAGGCATTGGCGGCAATCGCCGTAATGGCGCTCGAATCGACCCCGCCAGAAAGGAAGGTGCAGACCGGCACATCGGAAATGAGTTGGCGCGTGACCGCATCCGTCAATAGAAAGCGCAGCTTTTCGACCGTTTCCTCGAATGAATCGCGATGGACGTCGCTTTCGACATTCCAATACCGCCAAATGCGAAGCCCGTTGCGTGAGAAAGTCAACGCGTGCGCGGGGCGCAATTCTTGGATGCCGCAAAACACACCGTGCCCCGGCGTGCGCGACGGCCCCAGCCCGAATACTTCCGCCAAGCCTTCATAATTGACTTCCGCTTTCACATCCGGATGGGCCAAAATCGCCTTGATCTCAGATCCGAACAAAAGCTCCTTGGCATCTTGGCGATAAAACAGCGGTTTGACCCCGAGCCGGTCGCGCGCCATAAATAGCTGCTCCCGTTCTTCATCCCAAACGGCAAAGGCAAAAATGCCGTTGAGCCAGTCAACACATTGTTCTTTCCATTCGATATAAGCGGCGAGCAGCACTTCCGTATCGGAGTGGCCGTCAAACCGGTAACCTTTATGCAACAGCTCCTTCCGGATGTCTTCCGTATTGTACAGCTCGCCATTGTAAACGATTGTGTAACGCCGTCCGTTTTTGTTCCGGATCATCGGTTGTTTGCCGCCAGCCGGGTCAACCACAACGAGCCGCTTATGCCCGAACGCGGCATGGACGTCAAGCCATGTATTTGTATCATCCGGCCCGCGTTTCGCGAGCGTCTCTGTCATCTCGGCAATCGTTTTCCGCTCACGGCGCAAATCGCGCCCGAAATGCACCCAGCCAGTAATGCCACACATACGAACCAATCCTTTCCTTATCAAAATGACAGGCAACTGTTCTTCGCCGAACTGTTCGCATTGTTCTTTGGATCGCCCGTTCTTTTTTCTTGCGGATCTCGTGGGCTGCCGCCATTTTCCCCAAGGCGCTAGCCCTCCCCGCATCGGCATGATTCCATTTTATGCACCACGGGTCATTTCGATGAATTGTCCGATGTCAACAATAACGTGAATAAACGGACGAAAAGGTGGAAAAAAAGAGAAGTACAAGGAGGATGAGAGACATTGAATATTGAAGAGCGCCTGCAGTGCATTGCTGAACAGCCGCGGGCTTACGTGCAAGGAACAGCGGAGTTTGTCAACAATGAATGGGTGTTTTTTGATGAGGAAGCAGAGGAAGCGGCGTTAGTCGAGGAGATGGCCCAGCAAGGGATTGAACTGTTCCGCTATGGGCATTGGCTGTCCGGACGGTGGCAGGAAAACGGCACGATCGCGACCGACCTCGGCATCTTCCCCCTCACTGACGGCGACCGCATCCGCTTCCGCAAACAGCTGACATACGCGTACCGGCAATGGCTTGCCTCGCTTCCCAATCCGTCCTTTTTTCAATACGTCCAATGGCTGAACCATCTTGGGTTTTCGCTTTACGACTGCCTGTACTGCTACAACGGCTTATTGTTTGCCAAATCATCCGGCGTCAATTTTATGATCTATGACAATACAGAGCAAATCGCCAGCGTCCATCATTACTATGAACGCGGGCCGATGCCGGCCGACCGATTTGAAATAACATTCAACAGCGGCGAACGGGCGATTTGCGCCCAAATAGGCTGAGGACAAAAGCGGCCGGGCGGGTTCCCGCTGTTGACCGAACGTCTCCGCCTCGTGCCACAGGCTGCCGCCTCCTTTTTTCAAGGCGGTGGGCAAGCATCTTTACAACTGATTCATCTGGCGTCCGGTCATGTATGCGGCAATCTCCTCAGCGACAAGCGGCGGGCAGAGCGCATATCCTTGGGCATAACTGCATTGCAAATCGCGAAGCCGCTCGAGCTGCTCCAATGCCTCGACTCCCTCGGCGATCGTTTCCAGTCCGAGCCCGCGTCCCATGGTGATGATTGCTTTGACAATGGCGGCGTCGGACGCATTTGTATGGAGACGTTCGATAAACGCCCGGTCAATCTTCAAAATCGTCGCCGGCAGCTGCTTTAAATAATGAAACGAAGAATACCCGCTGCCGAAATCGTCGACGGCGATGCCGACGCCAAGCCGCTTCAACTCATCCAAAGTGCGCATCGTGCTCGATAGATGACGGAGCATGGAATGTTCAGTCAGTTCAAGACGCAAACATGATGGCAACAAATTCGACTGCTTGAGCGCTTGCTTCACGTCGTCAACGAACCGTTCGTGCTGAAATTGCACAGCAGAAACGTTGACGAAAATGGCTAGTTTATCGTTTCCTGTCTCCCTTTGCCATTGCTTTGTCTGCCGGCAAGCGGTTTGCAGCACCCAACGGCCGATTTCATGAATCAAGCCCGTCTCTTCCGCCAACGGAATAAACTCGTCCGGACGCACAAGCCCAAGCTTCGGATTCCGCCAACGGACCAGCGCTTCCGTCGCGATGACCGCGCCGGTATGTACGTCGACAATCGGCTGGTAGCAGAGGAACAGTTCGTTTTCCTCGATCGCCTTTCGCAAATAGCCGTCCATTTCAAGCCGGTGCATCATTTCGGCATTCATTTCGGGGCAGTAGCGCTCCACGCGATTGCCCCCGCCTTTTTTCGCCATATTGACCGCCATATCAGCGTGCCGAAGCAGTGCATGTTCGTCCTCTCCATCATCTGGAAACATCGCTAGACCAACGCTTGCTGTAACGAAAAATTCCTTTCCGTCGTACACAATCGGCCGCGCCACTTCGCGCACGATGCGGAGCGCCGCTTCCGTCGCCGCCTGGGCCTCTGTTTTGAGCGGAAAAAGCAAGCAAAACTTGTCGCCATGAAATCGGCCAAGCTCCGCACTAGGCGGCAAGACGCGGCGAATGCGCTCGACAAGCTGGCGCAAAATGTCATCTCCGGCGTAATGGCCGACGCTGTCGTTAATCCATTTAAACCGGTCCAAATCGATCAAAGCAACCGCTATCGTTCGCTGCTTCTGCTTGGCTTTATCCAGCTGTTTGGAAAACAATTCCATCCACTTTGTCCGGTTGGGCAAGTTCGTATCGATGTCGTAATATGCTAAATAAGAGATTTTCTCTTCCGCCTTTTTTTGCTCGGTAATGTTGCGTCCAATTCCGTAAATGCCGACCTTTTTGCCATCCACAATGATGGGAATGTTTTTCATTTGAAACAAAAGCCGTTCTCCCGATTTCGTCGGAATTTCCAAGTTATACGTTTGGATATTCCCCCGCAGCGCTCGGTAAAAATAGCGGGTGACGCGGGGAACATCATTCGGATGAATATACTTGAGCGAATTCGTATACAAAATCTCTTCCTTTTTGTAACCAAGCACTTGTTCAAAGGCAGGATTGACGCTTGTCAAACGGCCGTGCAAATCTGTGGAATAGACAATGTCCGTGTTATGTTCAAACAACGATTTGTAGCGTTGCTCTGACATTTGCAGGCGAACATGCAGGCGCCCCATATCGCGTGAGGACGTGGACATGAGCTGGGCGAGCGTCATGATTCCTTCCTGTAAATTAGCACATTATTTCGGAACCCCTTTTTCAAATTATTTCAGACGGATTCCGAAATAATGTGCAAAATTTTTGTGAATTATTTCGGATTTTGCAGTTTATTTCAGAACGTTTGCACATTCTTTCGGATGGCGTTTTCCAGTTCCTGATCCGGTGAATGAAACAGAAAAACAAAAAAGGGAAAAACGGGACGCCAAAGGGGCCGATTTCGGCCCCTTTCGTGCTAATACCCCATTTCCTCTGCGGCCATGCGCACCACATCCTCGTCAATGACGTCCTTTTTCAGCTGATGCCCGTACAGCAGGCAAGTCGTGGCCAACGTGTTGATGACCCGGGGCCATCCCCGCGACTGCAGGGCAATCGCCTCTAACGCCGATGGGGTGAAGATCGGATGCTTCGCCCCGGCCTGTTTCATCCGATGCTCGATGTAGCCCGCCACCTCCTCCTTCTCGAGCGGCCCCATCCGGCATCGCATGATGATCCGTTGGTCAAGCGGACGGTGCTGATTGAGCCGCAGCTTTCCCTGTAAATGGGGCAGCCCAGCCAACATCAAGACAAATGGGTTGGTCGAATCCATCTCAAAGTTGAACAAGATCGCAATGTCTTGTAAAAAGGCATCTTTGGCCAAATGCATCTCGTCCAAAAT
>NZ_JHUS01000017.1:0-77211 GCF_000691465.1 Geobacillus sp. CAMR5420 | reverse complement strand
GAAACTGGATCACACTTCCTTCCCCCTCTCCTTGAAACGAATGGAAATCTTCGTCCGAAACAATTCACAAAAAATTTAGCACATTCCTTCAGAAAAGGGGAGAGGGCTTTCTGAAAGAATGTGCAAAAAAATGGGCGTTTTGTGCTGAAATAAAATGATAATTTACACTTCCGGCGGCGCCGGCAATGGCGACGACAAACTGTTCTCCGCTGATGCCGCTGTCTCCGTCAGCGACACAGCGGCAAACGCAGCCGTCCACACCGCTGTAGCTGTATGTGCGTCTTTCACGAATACTTCGACAGCCGGAAAGAATGCAGCCTGTCCAAAAGCAGACATAACCCCGTCAAATAGCGGACGCGTATACCCACTGAGCGCCGCGCTGTAGTAAAAGAACATCCCCTCAGCCGATTGCTTGGCCGCATGCATGGCGGCGTCGCGCGCGCTCCAGTAAAGGGACGGGGCATGAACATAGGAAAAACGAACCTTTTCCCCATCATGGACGTGACCTCTTACGGCAACGGAACCGTCTGAATGGAGAGCGACAATCGGCAGGCAGACATCGCGCCCGTTTCGTTCGATAAGAAACGGGAATTCCACTCCGGAAAGCGGCAGACGGTCCATAAATTCTTTGCCTAAATACCGTTCCAAATACCATGACGGCTTTTGTCCATCAAGCTCATCAATTTGTTGGCCACTGCTTTTCGTAATGGAGAAGGATCGTCCGACAGGCTCCCATAAAAACGGGGCCATACAGTGGCCGCGAAGCGCTGTTCCACTGAAAGAGACGGCGATTCCTCCGCGCTCAAGCCGACCGTCGGGCGAAAATAACACGCTGCCCTCGGGAAGCGCGCAGCCGATGATAACCATTCGTTCGTTTGCAAGCGGCAAGCGGCGAAGCAAGGGCGGCAAAGCCGAGCGGTGATTCGTAAACAACAAAAGCAACGTCGTATCGTGACGAACGACCGCCTCCGCGATCAACGCCGCCAATCCATCCGGGCGGTCAAACTCATCAGCTGGCAGCGCCAACGACGAAACGGTTGAAGACGTCATCGACGCGACGCCAACAGCGAGATTCGCCTCCCCGGCCATTGGCAGCGGTCCTGCCATCCCAACCATATGGGCGTGCGGCCAACGACGGGCTAACGCGGCGGCCGCATGGCGCACTGCTGCCTCATCATTGCCCGCGATTTGGACAAACAACGGCTCATCCAAGGAAGAACTATGCTCCCTGAGCAAATGATCCAGCTCCTCGGCGCGGCGGCAGCAGAACCAACGCATAAACGATCATGCCCCCTCCCGCTGACCAACGAGGTCGAAAAATTCAAAAAACATTGTTTGTTTTACCATATCATATTTTCGCCTTCGACAAAAGCGGCAACCAATAGAAGGCTGCCGCTTCGCTTTAGAATAAGTCAAAACCAAGTGGCAGCAACAGGCCAAGGAACAGCGTCACCACAAGGGCAATGACCCATTGCGTCCATCCTGCCGCCGCGCTTTTTCCTTTTTTTACAGCTGCTAAAACCATTTCCATCGCTCCGATCACCCACAGCCCGGCAAGCGCTTTTAGCCAATAAAGCGCGGATATCGAAGCAATGCTATGCAGCAAAAGCCCTCCCGTCGCGATCGTGAGAATGTAAAACAGCCGCAACACCATTTGCACGATCTTGGCTTTGCCCGCCCCTTGCCGCTCCATCGACACCGCAAGGAAAAATAAAACAATCGTGATGAGCCAGCTCGTAATATGGGCATGCGTCAACGTCCATCCCTCCAATCATTCCTTGTTCCTTCCTAATCATAGCACGGCGGGCGGACGGTTGACAAACTTCACGAAAACGAAAGACGCCCTTTCTTTCAAGAGGACGCCTTTTGAGCATCAATGGGGGCTTCCTCACTTTCGCCGTTTACTCTCCCACTTTGTTGCGCAACATGCCGATGCCTTCCACCGTCACCTCAATGACATCACCCGTCTGCAAAAAACGCGGCGGGTTCATCCCTTTGCCGACTCCAGCCGGCGTTCCTGTCGCGATGATGTCGCCCGGCTCAAGCGTAATGCCTTTTGAGATCGTCTCGATGATCGATTCAATGGAAAAAATCAATTGTTTCGTGTTGGCTTGCTGGCGCACTTCGCCGTTGACCCGTGTCTCGATGCGCAAATCGTTTGGATTTGGCACAAATTTGCTTGGCACGATCCATGGCCCCATCGGGCAAAATGTATCCAAGCTTTTGCCGAGAAAATATTGTTGGTGCCGCTCCTGCAAATCTCTTGCCGTCACATCGTTGATGATCGTGTATCCAAATACGTAATCAAGCGCGTCTTCGCGGCGGATCGCCCGCCCTTGTTTGCCGATGACCACCGCCAGCTCCCCTTCATAGTCCATTTCATCCGTGACATCGGCATGGCGCAAAATCGTTTCCTCATGGCCGATGACCGTTGTCGGCGCTTTCGTGAAGACGATCAAATGCTCCGGCACATCGGCGCCGCCGAGCTCCAGCGCGTGATCAACATAGTTTTTGCCGATGCAAAAAATGTTTTTCGCCGGCCGTGGGATCGGGGCCAAAAGACGGACATCGTTGAGGCGATAAACGTACTCCCGCGTCGGATGGCCTAGCGCCCAGTCAATCACTTTTTGCGCCCGTACGAGAAACTCCTCCCCTTGGGCAATCGCTTCAACCATCGTCGTCGGCATCGTCTCCGTTCCATCCATCGCCCGTTCGGCGCGGCGCAAATGAACCGCCCGGTCGTCTCCTTGCGGCACGGCTCCAACAAACGTTTCTCCATCGAAAAGTGCGGTGATCAGTTTCATCGTGCCTCTCTCCCTTTCTTTGTTATGCAGCGGACGCTTCGTGAACTCTTCTCTTCCACCCGTCTTCGTCATTTTGGCGCGTTGAGGATGATATTCGCCATCGAGGCGAAAAAGTCCTGCTTTTGTAGAATTTTGTCTAAATTAGGAAATTTATCACTTATTTTCCCGAATCGCTTCCTTTTTTCGTCGGGATATGTATAATAATGTTTAGTTTCCACTAGGGCGTCGATTGCGACTTTCGTCATGCAACAAACGTCTTGCATCGACGCGGCATGCCTCAACCAACATTTCAAACGATTGATGGTGAAGGAAATGGTTCTGTTGCAAATTGAAGAAAAACGACAACAAATGATCGAATTGGCGCTCACGTATGGGTTCACGGCCAAAGAGACGATCGAATGCAGCCAAGAGCTTGACCAATTGATCAACCAATATTTGCAGCAAACGAGGATTTTTGAATCGCCTTCCCCGTCCGTTCAGTAAGCGGGGTTTTTATTGCCCCGGCCGGCGGCGAAACGGCGGCCGCGTTCCGTATGTCCCCCACCTCCACATCCACTCAACCGGGCCATAATGAAAACGCGCAAACCAAAAGCGGCTTATCCACACTTGAGTCGCATACAAGGCAAACGCAATCAACATCTCCTGCCATGCGCTTGTGCGTCCGTACCACCCAAGCCCATAACCATAAAACAGCGACGTGCAAACGAGCGATTGCGCGAGGTAATGGGTGAGCGACATTTTGCCAACGTCTTGCCACCACCGCCAAGCGCGCTGCCAACTTCGTTTCCCGCAGATAAACACGGCTGCCGCCGCGTAGAACACCGCCAATGCGGCGCCTCCAAAGCTGTTTTGGATGTACATGGTCAAGTCGTTGACCCCAGCCCAATACGGAATGGTTTTCAGCGCTAAACCAAAACATAGCGCCCACCTCATCAGGCGGCGCAGCTTGGCTGGCGAGTGACGGTCGGCTTCAAGCCAACGTTGGTCGGCGGCATAGCCGCCAAGCAAACAAAACGGCAGCACGGTCAACACCGTAAGCAAAAGCCCTCCATCGCCGTTGATATACATCCAGTCGTTCCACCGTTGCCAAAACACATCACCAAACGTTCCGCTTTGATAATGACGAACCGCTGCGGCCGCCTCAGCCTCGTGGCCGCCAACTGGTTTCGTTCCTCCTGTCCACATGCTGAGGGCCATTAGCAGCACCATAAGGCCGTGAAAAAGAAGAAAGACAGCGACAGCCGCCGTCCGCCACCAATGCGGCGGGGCGGCGAACAAGAAAAACATGATGAATCCGGCGACCGCATAGGGGATTAAAATATCGCCAAACCAAAGGCCAAACGCATGAGCCATGCCGATCCCAAGCAAAAGAAAGAAGCGGCGCAACAGAATCGGAATCGGCCGCTTTCCGCGGCTGCTGATCCGGCGGAACATGGTCATCGCCCCGAACCCGAATAAAAACGCAAACAACGGATAGGCGCTCGCTTCAAACAACACATCCACGACGGCAACGAAAACTCGGTCAAAATCACTGCCCTTGACGCCGTCGTCGTATAACGCCGGCGAGGAAACATAACGCATGTTGACAAGCAAAATGCCGAGCAAGGCGAATCCACGCAACACATCCGCCGCGGCGATTCGCTCGGTCGATCTGATCATCGCTTTCTCCCTTCTTTCTACCGCCTAGCCGTCTGCGCAATCGGCGACGCCTTACGACCTTGCCGGCACGCCCGCCGCCTTATCCATTTCATTCGATGCGCTCTCCTCTGCCCGTCTGAAGGCGCATGCCTGTATCATCAGTTGACATAGCGGCCCGATTTTCCAATTGCATCCCAATATTGGCGGCGCAAGTGTACTTTCTGAATTTTTCCGGAGGCTGTTTTCGGCAGCTCATCCACAAACGTTACACCCGTGATCGCTTTGAAGTGGGCCAATTTTTCCCGCGAAAAGGCGATCAGCTCCTCTTCGCTCACCGTATGCCCGGGTCGAACGACGACGAACGCATGCGGCGTTTCCCCCCATTTTTCATGCGGCACGGCGATGACGGCCGCTTCAAGCACAGCCGGATGCTCATAAAGCGCTCCTTCGACTTCAATCGACGAAATATTTTCCCCTCCGCTAATAATAATATCCTTTTTCCGGTCGACGATATCAATATGCCCGTATTCATCGACGGTCGCCATATCGCCGGTATACAGCCAGCCGTCGCGGATCGTTGCGGCGGTCGCTTCTTCGTTTTTCCAATATCCTTTCATGACGCCATGGCTGCGGACAATCACCTCACCGATCGCCCGTCCATTCTTCGGCACTTCCTCTCCATTCTCGTCGACGACTTTCACCTCGCAGCCGATCATCGGATAGCCGGCTTTCGCTTTCAGCCGCTGCTTTTGCTCCACAGGCAGTCCGTCAAGCTGCGGACGAATGAGCGAAATCGTGCTGAGCGGAGACGATTCGGTCATGCCGTACACCTGGATAAACTCCCAGCCGAGCTTTTCCTCAACGCGTGCGACAAACGCCGGCGGCGGCGCAGAACCGGCGATGACGACCCGCACGCCTTCCGGGACATCTGGTTGATATTGCTCATAATATTGCAGCAATATATTGAGCACAGTCGGAGCCATATGCATAACCGTCACCTGATGTTCCTTGACAAGATCAAAAATGACTTTCGGATCGACTTTACGCAAACCGATTTGCGTTGCTCCGTTGGCGGTGTAATAAAACGGAGCCCCCCAGCCGTTGACGTGGAACATCGGCAACACATGCAAATACGTATCGCGGTCGGACACACGCAAATGGTGCATCGTCACAAGCGCATGCAAATAGTTGTTCCGATGCGTCAGCATGACTCCTTTTGGGTTGCCTGTCGTCCCGCTTGTATATAGCAAGCTGCATATATCGTTCTCATCGATCATCGGGCGCGGAACCGGCGCTGACGACTGGGCGGCGAGCCATTCATCGTAAGCGGTTTCATCAATCGCCGCCTCTGTTTTATGGTGGACAATGATCTCCTCGACCGTTTCAAGCTTGTTTTTGACCGGTGCAATCAGCCCATACAGCTCCTGATCCACAAACAACACTTTCGTTTCGCTATGATTCAAAATAAAAACGTAATCATCCGGTTTCAGCCGCGTATTCAGCGGCACCATCACCCCTCCCACCTCAAATACACCGTAAAACCCTTCCAGCATTTCCAGCGTGTTCGGCGCGAGATACGCCACGCGATCCCCTTTGCGGATGCCGAGCTCACGCAACCCATTGGCGAGCCTCCGCACTCGTTCGCCAAGCTGCCTGTATGTCACCGTCCGTCCGGAACAAATCATCGCCGGCTTGTCCCCGTACAGAGCGACAGCGCGGTCTAAAAAATGGGTCAGAACAAGCGGTGCGTTCATTCTCCCATCCCCCTGTTTTATGTTTTAGAAAATTCACAATTGTATTATATAACAAAGATGGCATAAAGAAAAAGAGGGCCGTCCCAAAAGTCGTAAAATGACTTTTGAAGTCAGCCCTCTTTCTTGGATAGTCCACTCCATTGCGCCAAAAAAGAACCTGGTTTCTTCTTTTTTCCAAAAACGAACGCTAGGGGAGTCGTCTCGACAATAGCTAGTTATTTCCTTTCACCCCGGCGTCCAAGACATCCGGATCGACCGTATTCGTGACGCTGCAAAACGTATTCGTTTGCAAGAAATCGCCAGTATTGCCGCCGCCGGCACCTGAGTTTGACTTCGTGGTGCTTTTCGGAGCGATTTGCAGCACATCGCCCATGTTGACAGTGCCATTGCCGCTTACGTTCGTCACTTTGATCCCACCAATGACGATTGCTGGCATCCCCTTTCCCCTTCCTTTCTGCCCGTTCCCTTTCTTTATCATACGCGGGAGCTGCTTTCCTCAATTGGACTCTCACCCCGCATTGAACCGTTTTTTCTCCGTTTTCATACAATAACGATAGCGACACGACGAAAAAGGAGGGGGCTCTTCATGCCTTCATTTATCAGCGGTCCAATTAAAATCACCCATGTCAGCGGCGACGGCACGGTGAATTTCGGCGACGTCTTGCAAATCACACCAAAGAGCACGTTGAAATCCAATACCGGCTCAGGCGGCGGCAACAACGGGGACTTCCTGCAGACGAATACGTTCGTCAGCTTTACCAACACCGGCGATCCGGATATGATAGACGCGAACAACGCCGCGAACAATTAGGGCGAACGTCAGCCGGCTTGCGCCCATACACTAGTATCAACGAAGAAAACAAGGAAGGGAGCATGCCCACATGCCGGCTTTTGTCGGAGTCGTCAAACTGAACAGCATCGGAAGCAGCGGCGTGTTCCATATTGGCGATGTGTTTGCGATTTCCCCGCAAAGCGTGACGAAAACGTTCGCTGGCGCCGGTTCGTTTAACACCGGCGACGGGCTTCATATCTATAACTATTACAGCAATACGAATACGAATGACGCCGATGTCGCCGATGAAAATGTCGTCGGGAACGTATGAAGGAGGAGAAGGAGGTTGAATGTTTACATCAGCCAAAGCATTTGCATCCATCAATTGCGGATTGGCTCCGTCACCAACTCATCCGTTTTGCAAATCGGCAGCGCCGGCAGCATCCAAGCATTGTCAACGCTTGCCAACACCGGCGGTTTCACTGGCCCGGCTTCGCAAGCGACCGTGCCGCTTGGCACCGCCGCCCAGCCGTCCGCTCCTCTCGTTCCTCTCCATTCGGCCACCCGCTAAATGCAGAGAAAAAAAGTGATGAGGACGACAGGCCGTCCATATATTGAAGTAAGAGGGGAATGTAGAGAGGATGATGGTGCACCATGAGTATATACGACTATTTCGTCCAACTGCGCCGCTATTTATTATGGCAGACAAACAAAGTACGGACGCTCGAACGACGTCTTTCCGTTCTCGAAGCCCGGCTGCGGGAGCTGGAATCGCAGCCGCGCACTACGATCGAGCGGATTGAATACAAATTTGACCAGCTGAAAGTGGAAACGCTCGAAGGAACGCTCAATATCGGCATCGCCCCACCGGGGGCCGGCGGCACCATCGAAGATTTCGCTGTCGAACCGGTGAAAACCGTCGTCCCAAAGCCGGAGCCGGTGTTGATGCGCCCGATTCAGGAAAAAGTAGCCGCCTACTTAAACAGTGAGGCGGCAGAAACATTGAAGCGGCTTGAGCAGCAATACAACCGCCGCCTTGATGATACGTACCGGCAGTTTATTTTGCAAGATATCGCCCGACAGACGGATGAACGCATCCGCTTTTATTTGCAAGAGAAAGCAAACCAAGGCTATGTTCCCGCGGGCGATCGCGATGAAACGGTCGAAAACGAGATCTTCCAAAAAGTGAAAGCGGATATTGAACAATCGCTCGACGCGTTTTTGAAACACTTGCCTTCAGGGGAGGAATCAACGTGAATTATACCGTCATTAACCGCGACGTGCATGTCGGGGACATCCGCTTGACAGCCGTCGCCAGCGCCTCGCTGTTTTTAATCGGCGATGCTGATGTGATCAACTTATCGTCTGCGTTTGATACGCCGCCGGAATCGCTCATCATCGGCCCGTTTGTCCCGCTCGTGCCGGCTCGGGGTGGGGCATCGTGAAACGGACATCGATCGTTCAGGCGCTCCATGCCGAAACGTTGATTATTAGCTCTGTGCTGCAAATCGGCGACTCTGAACGGATTTCCGCCCGCACACGCGCTTTAGCCGTGCAGCGGCAATACGAGCTGTTTTTCGGGCCAGAAGGGGAACAAACATTCCTGATTTTTACCAAGCCGATTCCACGCTGGTCTTCCCCGCCGCCGGTTGCATCACAACAGACGCTCCACGAATCCCCGGTCATTTCCGTCCGGTCGATCCGCGTGCTAGGGGTCTCCTCTTCGGCCGTTGTCCACATCGGCTCAACCTCCATCGCTGAAGGCGAAGCGCGCATCAAACATATCCGCCAGCTGGCCGGCCCGATGCCGTCAGCAGCAGATATATAGAGGCAACGAGGAAGTTTAACATGTCCCCTGACGGAAAAACGGTTTGCCCCTTTTCGACTGTCGAGGGAAAGCCACAGGCTTCTCCGTCACGCCTTGGCGTGACGGAGGACCGAACAACCGCCTGCTTCACAGACCTATATAATGGGTCTGGAAGTGGCGTTGTTCGGTCGCCCGACAGTCGATCAAATACTCGGTAAAAGTTGCAAATGGTAAATCTTCAAATTGCATCTATCCTGAAAATACCCGAATTCCAAAATGCGTAAAGTTCCAGCATTCAACATAAGGACATTTTCATCCTTCCGATGGTGACGAAAATGTTTCGTCATGGAAGTCTATATAGAAAGGAAGAGCTGTAATGCCTTCATTCGTCGGTCCGATCAAAATCAACAGCGTCGGCAGCGGCGCGGTCGTGCAAATGGGCGACTGCTTGTATATCGCACCAAAAGTCGCCACGAAAACGCAGGCTGGATCCGGCGGGTTCAACACCGGCGACTTTATCATGACAAACAACGCAATCAGCTTTACAAATGCGTTTGATCCCGATGTATCTGACCAAAACGTGGCCGCCAACAACTAAATGGGGGCAAGGACCGCCCCCTATCCCCCCCGTTCCTTCAATCCAGTGGGCCGGACTAACCAGCCGGCGCAGCGGCCGCTGGCAACGCATCCGCCAAGCACTGCTCCCGACAGACGGGTTACATCCATTCAAGCCGGACGCGCGTGCCGCGGCCGGACGGCTCCGCCGGCTCGACAATGAGACGGCGCGGCAGCCGGTTGCGAATCTCTTGGACATGGCTGATGACGCCGACAGCCAGCTGCTGCGTATGCAACTTTTCCAAAGCAGAAACGACCGTATCGAGCAGCTCGGCATCCAATGTGCCAAACCCCTCGTCCAAAAAGAAAAACCGGAGCGGATATTCACCGCGCAACTGAATTTGCGCCGACAGCGCCAGCGCCAACGACAGCGATGTCAAAAACGTTTCCCCGCCGGACAGCGTCGACACCGGCCGCCGCACCCCCCCGTTGGCATCATCGCGAATCAAAAACCCGCCTTGCGAATCGAGCTCAAGCGCATAGCGATGGCGCGTCAACTGCTGCAGCCGCTCAGACGCCATGATGGTCACCTGTTCGAGTTGCTCTTCCGCCATAAATTCGACAAAACTGTTGCCGCGAAGCAACGTTTGCAGCTGTTTGTACCGCTCAATTTGGCGGCCGAGAGTTGCCTGCCTCGCCTCCAATTCAACAAAACGGACATGTTTTTTTCTCAGCTCCGCCACTTTTCCGCGCACCGCGCCAAGCTGCTCGGTCATCATCTCGGTGTGCGCTTTCAACTCGTTGTATACTTGCTGCATCATCTCCCATTGTTCAGCGCTCACCGCTTCTTCGCCGATGACAGCCGCCAGCTGGGCGCGGCGGTGCTCAGCCTGCTCGACCTGGCGCCAGTAAAGGCGGATGGCTTCGTCCCATTCATCACATTGCGCTTTTGCCGCCCTCGACATTCGCACTTCTTCAGCATCAGCGAACACAGTGCCGGCCAAGGCGCGGCGCCAGCGAGCGAGCGCTTCTTCCTCGCGGCGGGCCGCTTCCTCGCACGCCTGCTTCGCTGCCTTCGCCTCACTTTCTGTCGCCTGGTATTGCTGTTGGGCGCGCTGCCATTCATCGTACGCCTGCTGTTCGCCGTTTTGCAGCCGGCGCCATTCGGCTTCCGCTTCCCGAAGCTGCACACCTGCCGGGCCAGGTCCGGCCTTCTCGCGCCGTTGCCTCTCATATTCTTTCCACAGCTCCTGTTTGGCGCTCATAAGCGATTCGAGGCGCACCCGCTCCGCTTCAAGCTGGCGACGCTCCTCAGCCGCCTGTTCTTTTGCTCTTTGTTTTTCTTCTAAAAATGGAACGCTGTCTTCAAGCCGTTTTTGTACATCACGCCACATTTTCTCTTGTTCGCGCAGCTGCTCGTAAACCACCGCGATCGTTTCCAGTGAAAAGGAAGGATGCGCCTCGCGCCACTGCCGTTCAAGCTGCTGTTTCTCCTCTTCAAGGCGCTGTTTCTCTGCTTGCAGCGCTTCGATATCCGCTGCCGCCCATCGGCAGGCGTTTTCCGCTTCAAGCCGCGCCGCTTCCGCCTCATTCCACTGCGACAACGCCCGGTAAACCGCTTCCTTTCGTTCAATGACATCCTGCCCGAGCGCCCGGACTTCAACGGCCATATCGACGGTTTCGCCTGCCGGGCGGACAGCCGCCTGAACAGGGGGTGTCCCGTGGCTGGCCGCCAGCGCGGCAAGCTGCTCAAGCTGCGCCTTGAATGAGAACAGTGTCTGCAAATCTTGTTCGCAACGCTGCCGCTCTTGCTCGAGCTCAGACAACCGACCAGAGGCTACCGTCTGCGGCCTGGCGGACGGATGCGGGTGCTCACGCGAGCCGCACACCGGGCACGGTTCACCGGGACGGAGCCGCTCAGCCAGAACCGCTGCCAGTTCGGCCGTCTGCGCCTCTTCGATCCGTTGCTGCTCCACCTCGATCTGTCGCCGCAAAACATGCAGCCGCTTTTCGATATCTTGTTGCCGGCTGCAGACGGAATGGTGCGTTTGTTCAACAAGCTGAAACAGTTGATGAAGGCGGGCGCCGGCAGCGGCGGCGCGGCGCTCCCGCTCAGCCCGCTCTCGTTCGGCTTGGCGCCAGGCAGCTTCCTTTTGCTGGAGCTGCACATCGACGCGGGCGAGAGCGGACGCCGTTTGCTCAATGCGCCGCTTCTCTTCGCAGGCGCGCTCTATTTCGTCTTTGCCAGCGAGCGCAGCGGCATGCCGCTGCAACTCTTCTTTCAGCTCCTGTTGGCGCGCCAAGCCGCGCGCGTACCAGGCCTCCGCTTCCTCGAACTGACGCTGCACCGCTTTTTCCCGGTCCGCCAAGCGGTTCCACTCCTCATGGAGGGCGGCGAGCTCCGCCTTGAGTGTTTCCATTTGCCGTTCGAGCTGCTCCGCCTGCCGCAGCCGCTCCATTTGCACCAACAGCTCCGGCTCGCGCCGCGCTTTTTCCTGCCGCGCCTGCTCATAGCGGCGCACGGCATCCTCATAGTGGGCTTTGGCCGCCTCCAACTGTCGCAACGCCGCCTCCTGCCGCTGCAACGCCGCGGCCTGCAGGAGGCGCATCTGTTCGTACTGCTCCCAGTACGGCCAAATGCGCTCCGCCTGCTCGGCCCGCCCTTTTTTCGCTTCAAGCGCCCGCACTTCGGGCTCCCGCCGGCGCAATGCCGATAATTCCGCTTCAACCGCTTCTTTTTCCTGCTGCCACGCCCGAAGCTGCCTCGCCCGTTCGACGTCTGCCTCGATTTTCTCAAGCTCTTTTTTGCGCTTGGCAAACAGCGCCGCAAGCTCCCGCTCCTCGGCTTCTGCCTGCTCAAGCGCCGCTTTCGAAGCATCGCCGAGCCCCGCTTTTTCCGCTTCGATTTTTTGCCATTCCTGCTCCGCGGCGGCGAGCCGCTCTTTTAACTTTTTATTCAACTCGTCACCGTATCGTTCAAGATGGAACAGGCGCTGCAGCATTTGCCGGCGCTCCGCCCCTTTGAGGGATAAAAACTCGGCAAACTTCCCTTGCGGCAAAACGACAGCGCGGGTAAAATCTTCCATAGTCAAACCAAGCAGCTGTACGACCGCCTTGTCTACATCAGAGAGCTTGTCCGCGAGCACGACCGGCTCGGCCTGATGTTCGATCAACCGGCAGACGGCGCTCCGCGTCCGCCATTCATCCGCCCTTTTCAAACTGCGTTCCACCGTGTACCGTTTTGCCCCAGCGGCATTTTCCAATTCGAACGTAAAGGAAACGAACAGTTCCTTTTCAGCGTGGTTGATGATCGCTTGTGTCCGATTGGCCGCCCGTCCGACACTTCCGAACAGCGCGAGCGTGATGGCATCCAAAATCGTCGATTTGCCGCTTCCGGTCGGTCCAAAAATGCCGAATACGCCGCCGTCGCAAAGGGCCGTAAAATCGATCGTTTGTTTTTCACGAAAGCTATGAAGCCCGGCGATCGTCAAGGAAATTGGCTTCATTCCTCTTCTCCTTCCCCTTCCTTCTCCTCGGCCGCCAATTCCAAAAAAAGGCGCACGAGCTCTTCATCCGGTGTTTGTCCGCCGGTTTGACGTTCGTAAAAACGCCGGAACATTTCCACAAGGGAAAGCGGTTTGCGGTCTGTTTCAGCCGCCGCCTCCCGCTCCCGTTCCGGAAACACCGGGCGGATATGGATAAACCCTTGATGAAGCTTGCGCAGCCGTTGAATCTCTTCCATTGTCAACGGCTCGTTTACATGGACCTCTAAATCGATCCAGCACGACCGGTCTCTTCCTTCCTCGCACCAACGATACACTTGGGTAAGTCCGTCCGTCGCCTTCCAACGGACAAGCGGTTTGCCGGAAACAAGCGGAATCTCCGTCACGTTGGCCTTTCCGCCCGGCTGGACGTCGACAACCGTCACCGACTTGGTGTGCCCAGCTTCGGAAAAGCTGTAAGCAAGCGGTGAACCGGCGTAGCGCGCCGCCGTCTCCGCCCGTCTGACGTCCTGCGGGCGGTGCAAATGACCGAGCGCCACGTATTGCGCCGCCCCGGGCAAACTGGCAGCCGCCACCGTATAGGCGCCGCCCACCTCAATCGGCCGCTCGGAATCGGACGTATGGCCGCCAGCCACGTATAGATGGCTCATCACAACATTGACAGTTTCATCGGCAAATGAGGCGGCCATCGCAGCGAACAACGCCCGGATGCGGTCGTCGTACCGATCGCGAAGCGCGGTTTCCTTATGGTCGGATGACAATAGCTCAGCGAGCCGCGATTCAGACGGGTACGCCAACGGCGCAAGCATCATCGCCTCGCCGCACGACGGAACGTCAATTCGGCAAACTTCCGCCTGTGGGCGGCCAAAAAGGAAAATGTTGTAGTCGGAAAGCAGCGGCCGGGCGGCGCTGATGCGGTCCGGATGGTCATGGTTGCCGCTGATGACCGCAACCGGACGCCGGCCTTTATCGGACAGTCGGGCCAAACTCTCGTAAAACAGCTGCTCCGCCGCCGCCGGCGGATTGACGGAATCGAACACATCGCCAGCCATCAAGACGACATCGATTTGTTCTTTTGCTACAATCTCGACAAGTTCGTCGATAAACGCCTCTTGCTCCGCCAACCGGCTTCGGCCTTCAAGCGTCCGCCCGAGATGCCAGTCTGCCGTATGCAAAATGCGCATGGTCTTTCCCCCTCCGCGTCATTCCACCGCGATAATGTATTGGCCGTCAAACGAATACAAATAGCACTCCGCTACCGGCACGCGCCAAATTTGCTCAATCGCTTGCCGATACAGGCGCATTTGCGTTCCGTAGCGGCCGAGCAAAAAGCGGGCGGCCTCCTCTTTCTGGCCGGCAAAACGGCCGGTCACCTCATCCGTTTTATAGTCGATCATCACATAACCGCGCTCATCCGCAAACACACAGTCAATCACCCCTTGGACAAGCACCCGGCGGTCGTCTTCCATCCCGTCATGCCCGTAAAGATGGGAAGCCGGAAGCCCTAGACTGAATGGCACTTCCCGGTGCACCTCGCGGGCGGCGCAAAGGCGGCGGCCGATATCCGTAGCGAAAAAGGCGGCGATCGCGGCCGCATCGACCGCTTCGGCTTGCTCGGCCGACAACAGCTCTTTTTCGATGAGCCGACCCATTTGCTCACGGATGGACGCTTCACTGACCGGCGCACGCAAGTCGAGATGGCGCATGACGATATGAAGCGCGGTTCCTTTTTCCATCGGCGTCAACGTTTTTTCCTGCATAAAGCGCGGCCGCGAGAAAATCGGCGCTGTTCCTTGGCGCAGCGGCCATTCACTCGCCAGCTCGCCAAACAGCACCCGTTGCTCTTTCAGCTCCGACACCGACTGTTTGGCGCGCACAATCGTCCCTTTTTCATAGCGATACCGCCATAACAAACGCCGCTCTGCTTCCTCTTTCCAGCCGCCGCCAGCCGGAACCGGGCGGCCATGTTCAAGCGCAGCGAGCACGCTCTCGTCCGCCTGGTCGGCAGCCGCCTCGCCGCTGCGCAGCTCGGCCGCGGGCACAATGGCAATGCGCCATACGGACGGATGGGAGGCGATTTCATCCGGCGCCTTCTCTCCCGCTAAAATGCACCCGTCGCGGTGGCGAATGAGCGCCCGGCCGATCCAGTCTAAATAGGAACGGGCCGATGCTCGCACATCGTCGGGAAGCAGCCATTCGCGTTCTCCCGCAACGCCTTTCCATTTTTCGATCTCCTTATCGGCATCGTTGACCGCGGCGAGCAAATAAAGCTTCTCTTTCGCTCTTGTCAGCGCAACGTACAAAATGCGCATTTCCTCGGCGAGCAGCTCAAGCCGCTTTTTCACTTGGATCGCCAGCAATGGCAGCGTTGGATAGCTGATGCGCAGCTGTGGGTGGACAAAACGGGCGCCAAAGCCGAGCTCTTTATCCAACAAGTACGGATGATGCAAATCCCGCGTATAAAACGGGCGGGCGAGTCCGGCCAGAAAGACGACCGGAAACTCGAGCCCTTTGCTGCTATGGATCGTCATCACCCGCACGACATCTTCCTGCTCACCAAGCGGCCGGGCTGCTCCTAAATCATCGCCGCGCTCCTGCAGCCGCTCAATAAAGCGGAGAAAGCGGAACAGCCCGCGAAAGGCCGTCGATTCGTATTGGCGGGCGCGATCATACAAGGCACGCAAATTGGCCTGCCGTTGCTTTCCACCCGGCAGCGCGCCGACAAAATCGTAAAATTGTGTATCGCGATACAGCTGCCAGATGAGGTCGGCCAACGAGCGGCGGCGGGCCATCGTGCGCCAGCGCCCGAGCTGCTCCAAAAACGCGGCCGCTTTTTTCTTGGCGGCCTCCTCCTCATCCGTTTCCGCCGGCTTTTGCCGGAACAACTGAAGCGCCTCATAAAACGTTCCTTTTGGATCGGCGAGGCGGATCATGGCCAGCTCGTTTTCATCAAAGCGAAACAGCGGCGAGCGGAGCACAGCGGCGAGCGGAATGTCTTGGTGCGGGTTGTCAATGACTTTCAGAAGCGACAGCATCACCGAAACTTCCGTCGCCTGAAAGTAGCCGGACGATAAATCGGCAGCCGCCGGAATGCCGTGCGCCTGCAGCTGCTCGATCATTTGCGGGGCGTTCGTCATCGAACGGACGAGCACAACGATGTCTCGGTACATGGCACGCCGCGGTTGCCCGCTTGAGCGGTCATGCACATAAAATGGCCGCGACACGATTTCTTTGATTTTCTCGGCCATTAGGCGCGCCTCCAGCTCGGAGCCCTCAAGCTCCGCTGCCTCTTCGTCCTCTTCTTCCGCCGCGCGCTGCCGGTTGATGATCATCACTTCCGGAACAGTATCCGCCCCATCCGGATAATCGGCGCCATACTTAAGCTGGGCTGCTTCATCGTACGCCATCTCCCCAACGGTTTCCCCCATGATTTGTGCAAAAAGGAAGTTCGTGCCGTCCAGCACCTCGGCGCGGCTGCGGAAATTGCGCGCCAAATCAATTCTCATTCCCCCTGCGGCCCCATCAGCGGCAAACCGTTTGTATTTGTCCAAAAACAGCATCGGCTCGGCGAGGCGAAAACGATAAATCGACTGCTTGACATCGCCGACCATAAATAAGTTGCCAGTCCGCTCGCTTCCTTTTTTGACGAGCTGCAAAATCGCTTCTTGCACAAGGTTCGTATCTTGATACTCATCGACAAGCACTTCATCAAACTGCGCTTGGTACTCCAAAGCGGCCGCCGATGGCTGCCATTCGCCCGTTTTCGGGTCGCGCTGCCGCAAAACATGCAGACAATAATGTTCCAAATCAGAAAAGTCGACGATCCCTTTTTCACGTTTCACGGCTTGAAACCTAGCGGAAAAACGGCGGACAAGCGCAACGATCGTCTCAACCGCCGGCTTCATCTCCCGCATATGGCGGATCCAGACAGACGGGGGCAGCGAAAATATGTTGTCGCGCAGCGCTTCCAGTTTCTTCTTCGCCTGGTCGCGAAGCGATTTCGCCTCATCGACGAGCCACTTGTCATAGCCATCGCCGCGACAGCCCGGAAGCCGGCCGAACGCCAGCGACTGCAAAGCACGATACAGTCCTTCCCACGATTGCGACCGCCATCTTTCAAGTTCAGCGACAACGGCGGCATCCTCGCGCAGCCGTTTCTCATACGGCCGCGGCCCGCCCGGTTCCTGCGCAAGACGCAACGCCCTTTCGATGAGCCGTTTGGCCGCTGCCAGCTCCATCGCCGCATGTTGGTTGATATAGCGCGATGGCAAAAGCGACTCGGGCGGCGTCTGTTCATCGACCTCATACATGGATACAAGGCCTTTCAGCCATTCATCGGGAGCGGGGTGGGAGCGGGAGAAGTCATGCAACGCGAAAATCATGTCTTGCAGCTCGGCATCGCTCCGGTCTCCGGTGTAAGCATCAATGACGGCAAAAAAGCGCTCGTTATCCGCCTTTCCATATTCCTCCTCAAGCAGCTCCTCAAGGACGTCCTCTTTCAGCAGTTCGATTTCTGTCTCATCAGCGATGCGAAACGACGGATCCAGATCGAGCAAATAATAATATTTGCGGATGACATCTAAGCAAAACGAATGGAGCGTCGAAATCGAGGCGCGGTTGAGCAGGCTGAGCTGGCGCCGCAAATGGAGCGAATGCGGCCGCTTGGCGAGTTCGCGCTCGAGCGCCTCGCCGATCCTCGCTTTCATCTCAGCCGCCGCAGCGTTCGTAAACGTGACGACAAGAAGGCGGTCAATATCGGTCGCCTCGTCTTCCGCCGTTACTTTTTGGATGATTCGCTCAACAAGAACGGCCGTTTTTCCAGACCCGGCCGCCGCAGCGACGAGAACGTCCCGGCCGCCGGCCACGATGGCTTTCCACTGTTCATCCGTCCACCGGCTTCCGGCCGGCTTCGGGCGAAACGCAACGCTCAAGATTCTCCCCTCCCTTTCGTTATATTCTTCATCACGTCTTCCCCCGTCTGTGGGGCAAGCTTTCGGAATTCGTTGCCGGACAGCGCCTCGTCAAATTGGCATATGGACTTAAAGGCGCAAAAGTCGCACGCTGTTTTGCTTTTCAGCTTGTACGGGGCAATCGATACAATGCCGTCAGCGATTTGTCCGCCAATATCGGCAAACAGACGGCGGACGTGCTGGCGAAGCGCATCAAAATCAGAAGCGCTCGCGACCGAAGACTGCGAATGAATCGCCCCGCTGCTCGTCAGCCTGACCGGCACAATCAGCGACCGCTGCCCTTTTTCCAATTGACTGTCCATCAGCCGGATTGCCTCCACATCGGCAAGCAGCAGACCGCGCATCCGAAACGGCTCAAGAAGTTGTTTCGCCATCTCCGCTTCATCGTCAAGCCACTGCTTCGCCTTCACAATCGGATTATGGACATGGAAATAGAGCACCCCGGCCGGCAGTGCCGGCTGTTTGACAAGTTGCTCAGCATACGTGAGCACAATGTCCAAATAGGTAAGCATTTGCAACGCCAAACCGTAATACACTTCCGTCAAATCAAGCGTTTTGGCGCTCGATTTGTAATCGATGATGCGAAGAAATACTCCTTCGCTGCTTTCTGCCTTGTCAACGCGGTCGATTCGCCCGACAAGCTCCATAACCGTCCCGTCGCGAAGTTGAAAGCGAAGCGGCGGCAAGTCGCCGCCCGGTCCAAACGCCAGCTCGAGCCCGATCGGAACAAAGCCGCTCGCCCGCGCATGCTCGCTCAACACGTGGGTCGTGCGGGCGACAACGTGTTTTAATTTCCGTTTCATATATTCATAGCGAGACGAGCTGGACAGCACTTGCTGTTGAATGAGGGGGGCAAGCCGTTCGACCGCTTCATCCGACAGACGCTCGCAATCCGGTTGGGACAGTTCGCGCCAATCAACGTGCTGTTCGCGCAGCCGGTCGGCGATTTGTTTAATGGCCGCATGGAACAACTGGCCGACATCCGGCGCCTCGAGGCGGAAAATGCTTCGCTCCTTTAAGCGCAGCCCGTGTGAAATAAAATGGGCGTACGGGCATTTTTGAAACTGCTCCATGCGCGAGACGCTCGCCTGAATTTTTTTTCCGTACAACCGCCGGCTCCATTGTTTTTTCAACGGCGCAGCTTTGTTTGTATAAAACAGCGCCGACACCGCCTTTTGCACCCTCTCGTTCCATTCCGGGCGGGCGATGAACACGTTGTACACATCCCACCAAAGCGGATCGATGCCATAGTTTCGCTTCCATGCGCGCAGCTGGCTGACCAAATACGTTTGTGTCGCCTGCGGCGCTGTCACAAACGCCTCCGCCTTCTCTTCCGGGGCATCGAACGGATCGTTGCCGCACAAGCGCACCTTCACCTTCGGGAACAGCTCCGACAATTGTTTAATCAGCGGCGATGGCATGAGCGCTTTCCCTTCGCCATCGGCCAGCGGGTATGTAACATACAGCCGTTCGCTTGGACAGGCAAGCGCCAGGTAGATAAAAAACGGATCGTAAAACAGCTGTTCCCGGCTCCCCGGCGCAAGCGCCACACCGAGTTCGCGCAGCTGCTCCCGTTCGATTTCCGCCATAAGCCCATCCTCTTTCGCCCTGGCCGGAATGACGCCATCGTTGGCGCCAATGACAAACGCATACTTCACGCCGATGAGGCGCGAACGGTCGAGCTGGGCGACGATCACTTGATCGATGGCCGGCGGCACAAGGGAGAACTCAAGCCGGTCAAGCCCGGCCTCGATAATTTTGGCAAATTCGGCTAACGACAACGGTTCCGCTCCGAGCATTTCAACGTATTGGTCAAGCAAATCGATGACCGCGTTCCACACCTGCTCATGCTGGCGCGCTTCCACGAGGCGGCCTTCCGCTTCCGCCTGCGCGCTCATTTGTTCCAGCTTTTTCGGAATCTGCAATTCTTCTAACAAGAGATATAGCGCCGTGCAATACCCGCGCCCGTCCTTAGCCCGGCGCAAACGGCGCTCAAGGCGGCGGAGCGGGGCGGCCAGCGTCTCCCGCCATTCGTTCAACTTGTCCTCAAATTGCCGTTCTTCATCCGTCTGCGGCACATTCAACCCGTCAAGCGCCCGGTAGCGCCGATACGGCCAGCGCTCGCCGCTCGTCCATTTGTCCCCCTTCATCCCATAAGCAAGAACATAGTTTTCGAGTTTGTCGGCTGCCTCGCGCCACATGACCAAGTCACCGTCCAACGGAAAGAGCAAATCCGTCTTCACAGCGCGAAACACCGCCTCATACCGCCAGTTTGTGGAAATGGTTTCCAAAGCAGCGCGCACAAGTTCAATGAGCGGATGATGGTGCATCGGCTCTTTTTCATCCATAAAATACGGGATGCCAAAATCAAAAAACACCGTCTTCACAAGGTCGCGGTACGCCTCCGTTTGGCGGATGACGAGCGCGATGTCGCGATAGCGCGCCCCTTCGTCGCGGACAAGGCGGATGATTTCCCGGGCGACCGCTTCCAGTTCTGCGCGGCGGTTGGCCGCCTCATAAAGGCAGACCGCACCGTCTTCCGCTTCGTAAGGCGGCAGCGGGCGGCGATGAAACTGCGCCTCGAGATGGGCGAGCGCCCCGCTTTGATGACGTCGGTTTTCCGCGAGCACGACCGGCTCTTCAAGCAAAACATCGTTGGCCAAGGCAAGCTCGCGCAACTGGCGGTACGTCTGCGCCGGCAGATAAAACAAGTCGAGCTCGTCCGGCATCGCACCATCATACGGGCGGTCGACCGTCAGGCAAACGGTGACCCGCCGGCAATGACGAAGAAGCTGCTCAATCACTATGTATTCTTGCGGGGCAAAATGATGGAATCCGTCGATATAAACATCGGCATCGCGCAAATAGCAGGAGCGGGGGATTTGTTCGGCGAGCAGGCGCAAATAATCTTCCGAATCGAGGTAATGGCCGCTTAAGCTCCGCTCGAGCTCTGCATAAACGAGCGCGACATCGCTGAGCTTATCGGCCAGCAGGCGCCGTCCCGGCCGGCTCGGCCCGCTTTCCAGCTCCTCGACACGGCGGCGAAGCTCGTCCGGCGTTAAGCAATACCGCTTGCATTCGGCGATCATCTCATGCAGCTGCTCGACAAAACCGCTTTTGTCCGCCGCGCGGCCAAACAGTTTAAGCTCCTGTTTCCGCTGTTCAATAATTTTGCGAATCATCATTTGCACGCCGACATCGTGGACGTGGTAGCGGTTCATGCCTCCCGTCTCCTGCAAGACGCGCCAGGCGAGGCGGGGGAAGCTGAACACTTGGGCGCGGATCATTCCTCCTGCTCCCTCGGTATGGATTAAGGCGTATTCACATTGAAACGTCATCTGCTCCGGAACGAGGTAAACAATCGTCTTTCCTCTCGGATCTTCCTGCAGCTTGCGGCGGATTTCCGCAAGACACATAGCCGTCTTCCCGCTTCCCGATCGTCCAAGCAAAAAGCGAAGCGACACGGCGATCACCACCATTCGTTTCCTTTATCTCTTCTATTTTAGCACATATGTTCGTATTTGGTAAAGAAAAAACTGCCTTCCTTGAAAGCAACCGCTCCCTTAGGCAAAACCGCCGCCGCACCTCGATGCGCCATTTTCTCAAAAATGGAAAGCAATCTCCCGAAACGGCCAATAGCGGAGGTCTACCTTGCCGACCACTTGGCTGATTTTGACGAAGCCGAAATGGCGGCTGTCCCAACTGCTGAGCCGATTGTCGCCAAGGACAAAAATGCAGCCGGCCGGCACCCGCTTTTCTCCCGTCACCTCTTCAAGGGTAAAATCGCCTGTCAGCTTCCCGCTAAGGAGTTGCTGCTTATACGGCCGCAAATACGGTTCATCGACCTGTCGACCGTTAATATACAGCACATCGTTTTTGTACTCGATCCGATCCCCCGGCAGCCCGATGACCCGTTTCACGTAATCTTCCTTTTGATTGGCGTGAAACACGACGACATCAAACCGATGAATCGGGGCAATTTCATAACGGATCTTATTGACGATCAGCAAATTGCCGCTTTGCAGCGTCGGCATCATTGACTTTCCTTCCACCATATAATTGCTGAAAACGAAAAAACGGAGCATGGCGACAAACCCGACAGCGGCGAGCCATGGCCAGCGGCGTCCCCGCTTCTTTCCTTGTTTCCGTTTGGTCACTCCCCGTCCTCCTCGCTGCGTTGTTTTTCCGTCAACGAAAATCTCGCCTCTACTCGTTTTCCCGCATACCAAAGCAGCAGCACAACAACAGCGATCGCCGCCGTACGCAACGGCTGGCGGACAAGCGCCACCAAGTCATACCCGATAAAGCTGATCGTAAAAATCATGATCATCTTTCCAAGCAAGACCGCTAATACAAACTGCTGGCGGCTGATGCGTGACAGACCGGCAACGATATTGACAAGCGCCGACGGGGTGAAAGGAAAGCAATACAGCAAAAACAGCGGCCCGAATCCGTGCCGTTCAATCCAGTGCATAAACTGGCGCACTTTTGGATGGCGGCGGACAAAATGAAAGAAACGCTGCTGGCCGATCTTCCGCGTCAGCCAAAAGACGATGAGCGAGCCGAGCGAAGCGCCAATCCAAGAAATGAAAAACCCTTTCCACAACCCGAATGCCGCTGCGTTCGCCATCACAAACACAACCATCGGCAAAATCGGAAAAAACGACTCGAGCAGCGTCGCCGCAATGCCGGGAAATATGCCGAAGGAACGGTAATGGTCGAGCAAGGAAAGCACGTGGTCGAGCGTGAGCCATTGTTTCAAAGTTTCCATATTCATCGTTCTTTCTCCATTCAAATGCCGTTTATATTTTTATTTTACACGCTCGGCCGCGCAATTTGAACTTTTGCTTGTGAAAACCCATTTTTTTATCATGGCGGTTATTCCGTCACATGCTTTTCTTGCTGCATGCGATATATGTATTGCAGTTTGCGCTCTCTCGCCTCCATTCGCTCCGACAGTTTCGTCCGCAGCTGGGCTGTTCGGTGCAATTGGTTGATGAAAGATTTGCAGGACACATCGAGGACAACGCTTTTCCCGTTGCGGAAGTATACAACCGTCCGCTCATATTTCGCAGGCTCATACCGATAGACATGCATATGCGACAGCCAAACACAGCAGGAATCTTTCGGGGAAGCGGTGGGAAAGAAGTAAATTTCGTTGGACGGTTCAATGGCGATCGGCGCTTTGTGGGTGATGCCGATCACGGCCTTTGTTCCCTCTTTTCTGCCTTGAAAGCTGCAGCCATAATAATCGCAGCTATGTCTAATAATGTCGAGGGGCGTTTGTTTGACAATGTACTCGCCATCTTCCTCGACGACCTTTGCATACAGGTCATTGTTCAACAAATAAGGGAGAATCGCCATCGTATAACGGCTCACGACGAAATGGTTTAGGATGATAAATTCATTTACTTTCATCGTCTCATCTCCTCTCAACGAACTCACCACTCCTATCATACCACTAATAGTTATATTTTTCTATATTTTGAAAAAAGTTAGCGGGTTTTTTGCACAAAAAATCCCATGACGATCGTCATGGGCATTGTCAGGAGTTTTCAAACGTCTGGCCGATTTCTTTCATTGCTAAATACTCGTTCGCTTGCTCGAGCGCCGTATGTTCGCCGACCGAATCGCCTGCATACGTTTCCTCGTTCATCCACGATTGTTCAAAATGGAGATCGGTGCTGACGCGGAATTCGGCAGGGATTAGCTCCGGCAGACTATCTTTTTTCTTTTCCATTTCATCGCCTCCCTCCGTCTATAGAGTGCGCCAGCTTTTTCCTTTTATACGCAAAAAAAGCCCGGTCAAACCGGGCTTCCGTCGATATACGGCAATAGCCGCCGTCAAGCGGTCGTAAACTGCTCCTCTTCCGTCGATCCTTTCAAAGCGACTGTTGACGATTGGCCGCCGGAGATGACTTGGGCGACTTCGTCGAAATAGCCGGTGCCGACTTCGCGCTGATGGCGCGTCGCCGTGTATCCGTACTTCTCGGCGGCAAATTCTGCTTGCTGCAGTTCGGCGTATGCAGCCATGCCGCGTTCTTTGTAGCCGCGCGCCAGTTCAAACATGCTGTAGTTGAGCGCGTGGAATCCAGCCAGAGTAACGAACTGGAACTTGTACCCCATTTTGCCGAGCTCTTGCTGGAATTTGGCGATCGTTTCGTCGTCCAATTTTTTCTTCCAGTTGAACGACGGCGAGCAGTTGTACGCCAGCAGCTTGCCAGGGAATTTTTCATGAATGGCTTCCGCAAACCGGCGCGCTTCTTCCAAATTCGGTTCGCTCGTTTCGCACCAAATAAGGTCGGCGTACGGCGCATAGGCAAGTCCACGGGCGATCGCCTGATCGAGCCCTGCACGCGTGCGGTAAAATCCTTCCGGCGTCCGTTCACCGGTAATAAACTGTTGATCGCGCGGATCAATGTCGCTCGTAATCAAGTCGGCCGCATTGGCGTCCGTGCGGGCGATGAGCACGGTCGGGACGCCCATGACATCGGCGGCAAGCCGCGCCGCGATCAAGTTGCGCACCGCCGTTTGCGTCGGCAAAAGCACCTTTCCGCCCAAATGTCCGCATTTTTTCTCCGATGACAGCTGGTCTTCAAAATGGACACCGGCCGCTCCCGCTTCGATCATCGCTTTCATGAGCTCAAACACGTTCAGCTGGCCGCCGAACCCCGCCTCGGCATCAGCCACGATCGGAACAAAGTAGTCGATGTCTCCACTACCTTCCAAATATTGAATTTGATCCGCGCGCTGCAACGCCTGATTAATGCGTTTGACGACGTGCGGAACACTGTTGGACGGATACAAGCTTTGGTCCGGATACATTTGCCCGGCGAGGTTGGCGTCGGCTGCCACCTGCCATCCGCTTAAATAAATGGCTTTCAACCCGGCTTTCACTTGTTGCACGGCCTGATTCCCCGTCAACGCACCAAGCGCGTGGACATAGTCTTCGGTATGGAGCAGTTTCCATAGTTTTTCTGCGCCGCGCCGAGCGAGCGTATGCTCAATATCGATCGAGCCGCGCAGTTTAATGACATCTTCGGCGCTGTACGGGCGGACGATCCCTTTCCAGCGCTCTTCATTTTTCCAGCTTTCCTCTAATTGTCGGACACGTTCAGCAAATGACGCCATTTTTCCTTCCCCCATCTCTTTGTTATAATACATTATTTTTATTTACGGTTTTATTATATAACAGAAAGAAAAAAATGCAAGCTTTTTTTGAAACTTTTTTTGAATTAGGAAAATAGACACAAACTGTTCGTAAACAACACCGTTTTCCTATCCGTACTTTTGGTATGATCATGAATAGAGGAGTGATGAGAATGAGAAAGTGGTATACGATAGCAGCGTGCCTCGTACTGTTCGGAATCGGCGCCGGCATCTTTTACTTTACCGTTTATAAGCCATCTGCCGCGCGCCTTCCCCACGATGTCACAATGGAAACTGCCTGGGGGCGTCCGTATGCGTTCGGCGACTTGCCGCCGAAAGTGCGGCTCGTTGAGTTTATTTATACAAACTGTCCGGATATTTGTCCGAATACGACAATGCAAATGGCGAAACTGCGCGACCGGCTGGAAAGCGCTGGTGTATTTGGGCGGGATGTCGAATTTATCACCATCACGATTGATCCGGCCCGCGACACGAAAGAAAAGCTGCAAACATATGCCCGCACGTTTGGCGTAACCGGCGACGGGCAAGGCTGGGTATTTTTGCGCGGCAGTGAAGCGGACACGAAAAAAGTAGCGGACGCCTTCCACTTTCAATACCGCGACCCGGGCAACGGCATGATCGTACACACGACGCTCGCCTACTTGCTTGGCCGCAACGGTCGTGTCGTCAAACAAATCGGCATGGGGACATCTCGATTTCATGTCGATGAGGTATACGAGGCGATTATGGAGGAATTGTCATAACCATGCAGCAAGTTTGCATACCTGTCGCAAAAGGAAAAGAGGAAGCGATGTCCGCTTCCCTTTGTGAACTACCCACCACCTACGCTTCGCTTAGAGGTGGGGGCTTCAAGCGACTTGTGTGTGTTCGCTGAACGGTAAGCCACACACAAGAACCCTTTACGCTTCCCTTCGTTCCGAAGGTGTCCGTTCTAACCATATTCTATCCTATTCGTTGGCTAACGCCAACCGAAATTCATCTCCCACTTTCACTGGTGCTGGCGCACCTTCACGTTTAGAAGTAGGAGACTTCTTTCGGAGGGAAGTTAAACAAATAACGAATACAGGCTGAGCGCTGCAACCGCCGCAAGCACGACGATCATGACGTTGGCCCCAAGCCAAGCTGTGATGACGGCCGCCGCAAAACCGATGACACCGAACCAAAAATCATCTTGGATGAAAAAAACGTCAGGAATAATGAGCGCCCCGAGCACCGCATACGGCACATTTTTCAGCACTCCTTGCCAAAACGACGGCAGCTCGACGCCGCCGAGCAACACAAACGGCAACAGGCGCGGCAAATACGTCACGACCCCCATGCCGATGATCATCCATACGATTGTGCTATTCACCGCCGTTTCCCCCTTCCTTCGTCAGCCATTGAACGATGATGGCCGACAACAATGTAGCCAAAACGATCGACCAGCCTTTCGACAAGTGAAGAGCAAACGTGCCGATCGAGTTGAATAAAGCCGACAGCCCCGCCAGCCAGACGATTTTCCGCTGCTTTTTCAACGCTGGAACGAGCAGGCCGATAAACATGGCATACAAGGCAATGGACATACTTTCTTGCAAACTTTCCGGCAAACCGGCCCCAGCGGCATAACCAATGCCCGAGTTGACAACCCAACTGCCATACGCCATGGCAATGAGCCCAAACATATACGAGGCGTTGATCGTTCCTTCTTTCATCGCCGCCACCGAAAACGTTTCATCTGTAATGCCAAAGGCGTACAACGCTTTTTTCCAAAGCGCGTCCGGCTCAGCCTTTTCATTAAGGGACGCCGACATTAAAAAATGGCGAATGTTTAATATGAATGTCGTCAACACGATTTCAAACACCCCAGTGCCAGCGGTAAGCAGACTTAACGCGATATATTGCGAGGCGCCGGCGAAGACGACGATGCTCATGAGCACAGTCTCGGCGAACGTCAGTCCGGTTGTTTTGGCGAGCAGCCCAAACGCCAGCGCGATCGGCATATAGCCGATGGCGATCGCTACTCCTGCTTGCACCCCTTGGCGAAACGGCGCCATCTTGCCGGCTGCCCATGTCGTTTCCATCCATTTATCCCCTCCATTTGACTAGATTGATAACTTTATTATCTAAAAATTCCTTTCGTTTCGCAACCCGAACGTCCATTCATTGTTTCCGCTCACGCCAAACACGAGACAAACGCAGAAAGAGGCCAATCTATGATATAATCAAACTGATTCATGATTGATGGCAACAGAAAAGGAGTGCACGTCCATGTCAGTGAAACCGTATGTATTAACCGACCGCGGCATTTTCCGTTATGAACAAGTCACGTACCCGATGGAAGAGCGCGGCTTGCAATTCGGTGATGGCGTCTACGAAGTCGTCCGCTTATATAACGGGATATACGTTTGGCTTCGCGAGCATCTTGACCGGCTGTACCGTTCAGCGGCCGCCATTCGCCTATCCGTTCCGTTTGGCTGCGAAGAGCTCATCGAACAGCTTGAGGAGCTTCGCCGCCTCAACGATGTGCAGGAAGATGCGATTTTGTATTTGCAAATGACGCGCGGCAGCTTCCCGCGCAACCATGCGTTTCCGGCGGAAAACCGGCCGAACTTGTACGCCTACATCCAGCCGATGGCGCGGAAAACCGAGGAAATGACACATGGGGTGCGCACGATTTTGACGAAAGATGTCCGCTGGGAATACTGTTACATTAAAAGCTTGAACTTATTGCCCAACGTATTGGCTAAACAAGAAGCGGTTGAGCGCGGAGTGTTTGAAGCGATTTTGCATCGCGACGGCGTCGTAACCGAAGGCAGCTCGTCAAACATTTTCCTTGTCAAAAATGAAACGGTGTACACCCATCCGGCCACCGCACGGATTTTAAACGGCATCGTCCGCACGAAAGTGAAGCAGTTTTGCGCTGAGCTTGGCATTCCATTTGTCGAAGAAGCGTTTTCCACCAACGACCTTGCGGAGGCGGACGAACTGTTTTTAACGAGCACGACGTCAGCGATTATCCCGATTATTCAAGTCGACGAAACGGTGATCCGAAGCGGCGCGCCAGGGGCGGTGACGAAGGCGCTGCAAGCCGCCTACCGACAAGCGACGCAGCGAGAAACCCAAAATATCTGACCGGCCGGCCGAACAGAAGAGGTGTCCCCTAGCCAAAGAAGGACACCTCATTTCGTTTATGAGCTGAGCACGGCGCGGTCGCTCGCAAACTGGCTGCCGCGGATGCGTTGGAATGCCTCAAGCAGCCGCTCGACCGTCAGCTCCTCTTTCTCCTTTCCTTCTGCGGCAAAAATGATTTGCCCGCCATCCATCATGATCAACCGGTTGCCAAGGCGAATCGCCTGCTCCATGTTGTGCGTCACCATGAGCGTCGTCAGGCGGTGCTGCTCAACAATTTGCTTCGTCAACTCCGTGACCAACTCCGCCCGCGCCGGATCAAGGGCGGCGGTATGTTCATCGAGCAACAGCACATCCGGTTTTGTAAACGTCGCCATCAACAAGGAAAGCGCCTGCCGCTCCCCGCCGGAAAGAAGTCCGACTTTGGCGGCGAGCCGGTCTTCAAGCCCTAAATGAAGCGTTCGCAGCGTTTCCCGAAACCACTCGCGCTTTTGCTTCGTGACGCCAAGACTTAACGTGCGCCGCTTCGTCCGGTTGTAGGCGAGCGCCAAATTTTCCTCAATCGTCATATGCGGGGCGGTGCCGGCCATCGGGTCTTGAAAGACGCGGCCGATGTAGCGGGCGCGCGCATGCTCCTTGAGCGCGGTTACATCGCAGCCGTTGATCCACACTTCGCCGGTATCAGGAGACAGCCGTCCGGAAATGATGTTCATGAGCGTAGACTTGCCGGCGCCGTTGCTGCCGATGACGGTGACGAAATCGCCGGGGGCAAGCGTCAGATCAATGCCGCGCAAAGCGATTTTCTCGTCAGCCGTTCCTTCGTTAAACACTTTTGTAATTCGTTTCAGCTCCAGCAACGGTTTCCCCCCTCTCCAACTGCCGCACCCTCCGCTTTTTCCGCTGCCGTTCTTTTTGCGCCGCCAACGTGTTGGGCACGACGAGCGCCAGCATGACAATGAGCGCGGTAATCAATTTCACATCGCCCGTCTCCAAAAACTCAACCCGCAGCGCAAGCGCCAAAATGAGCCGATACACAATGGCGCCGCCAATCACCGCCCATGTCGCTCGCGCAACCGAACGGGCGCCAAACAGCGCCTCTCCGATGATGACAGACGCAAGTCCGATGACGATCATCCCGATTCCCATGCCGACGTCGCTGAATCCGCCATACTGGGCAACAAGCGCCCCAGACAAGGCGACCAACGCATTCGACAGCCCGAGTCCGAAGACGATCAACCAGTCGGTGTTGGCGGAAAAACTGGCCACCATCGGTTTGTTGTCCCCGGTCGCCCGCAGCGCGATTCCGACTTCCGTTTTCAACAGCCAATCGAGCAGCCATTTCACCACGAGCGCGACGACGGCCATCGAAACGAGCACCGCCCACGTCCGCGGCGCAAACCCGGTGAAAGAAAACAGCTTGTTGAGCGTCTCATCCAATCCGGATTGCCGCCAGGCGGCAGTGATTTTCGTGATGACCGTTTCTTGCTGCAACAGCGGTACATTCGACTTTCCCATGATGCGCAAATTGATGGAATATAAAGCAATCATCATTAAAATGCCGGATAAAAGCGGATTGATTTTCCCTTTCGTATGCAAAAGCCCGGTCAGCGCCCCGGCGGCAAAGCCGGCCGCAAGCGCTGCAGCCGACGCAGCAAACGGATCCGCTCCGCCTGTGATGAGCACCGCGGCGACCGAAGCGCCGGTGACAAAGCTGCCGTCAACCGTTAAATCCGGAAAATCCAGCACGCGGAATGACAAATAGACGCCAAGCGCCATCACCGCATAAATCAACCCCGCTTCCACCGAACCAAACATCGCTGCCGACATGCCTACCCCCCCTGTTGGTGACAAATCCCTCCTTCAATGAAGGAGGGACGGCCGTTTATTCAATATACTCAGCGATCGAATCCCATTCCGGATTGAGCTCAATCCCCATTTCTTGCGCGGCTTTTTTGTTGATGACAAGTTTCAATTTTTGCGGATACTGAACCGGCAGATCGGCCGGCTTTTTGCCGTCCTGCAAAATTTGCGCCGCCATTTCCCCGGCTTCATAACCGATGTCATAATAGTCGAACCCATACGCCGCAAACCCGCCGCGCTTCACAGAATCAAGCTCGCCGACAAACAGCGGAATGTCATGCTCGTTCGCCACTTGAATGACCGATTCCAACGCGGACACCACCGTGTTGTCAGTGATGATATACAGGCAGTCCACTTTGCCGACAAGCGATTCCGTTGCCTGCTTCACTTCAGCCGAGGTCGATACCGACGCCGAAACGACTTGCAAATCGGTTCCTTGCATCGCCTTTTTCACCTGCTCGATTTGAGCGACGGAGTTTTGTTCGCCGGCGTTGTAGACCATGCCGACACGGTTGCCTTTGATATATTTGTCAATAAACTGCACCGTTTTCGGAATCGCCTCCGGGTGCGTATCGGTCGTGCCCGTCACATTGCCGCCCGGCTTTTCCATCGATTGGACGAGCTGGGCGCCGACCGGGTCGGTCACCGAAGTGAACACGATTGGAATGTCTTTTGTCGCATTGAGCGCCGCCTGCGCGCTTGGCGTTGAGTTGGCGAAAATCAAGTCGACGCCGTCCGAAACAAAATTATTGGCGATCGTTTGGTTGTTGCTTTGGTCGCCTTGGGCGATTTGCACGTCATACTCAACGGACAGCCCTTTGTCTTTTAACGCCTGCTGGAATCCCTTGCGCGCCGCATCGAGCGACGGATGCTCGACAATTTGCGTCACGCCGATATGGTATGTTTTTTCCTTCCCGCCTTGTCCGCCGCTTCCCTCGCTGTTTGTTGCCGTTTCTTTCGCTCCGCCGCAGCCGCCAAGCAATAAAAAGCCGGCTGCACACACCGCGGCGAACCGCCGAATCGATTGGCCCATGATCCCATCCCCCTATGTAGAGAAGTTTAGTCCTTTTAAACTTTTATGTGTTAAATTATATAAATTTATCTACTTGTTTTCAATATACTATTCAAAAAAAAGAAAAGGTGCTGAAAATTCAGCACCATCAAGCATGGGAAGACGCGAGCTGCTCTTTTAACGCTCTTCGCAAAATTTTTCCTGTCGCATTTTTCGGCAGCTCGTCCAAAAAGTCAATCGCGCTCGGCACTTTATATTTTGCCAACCGCTCACGGCAGTAAGCGATGAGCTCTACTTCCGTCAGCTCCCGATTTTTCGCGACGACATACGCCCGCACCGCCTCTCCGTAATCCGGGTCCGGCACGCCGATCACCGCGGCTTCAACGACATCCGGATGGCTGTACAGCACTTCTTCGACTTCGCGCGGATACACGTTGTAACCGCCGACGATAATCATCTCTTTCTTTCGGTCGACGATATAGAAATAGCCGTCCTCGTCCATGCGCGCCAAATCGCCGGTGTGCAGCCAGCCGTCGCGCAAGGCCGCCGCTGTCTCTTCGGGCATTTTGTAGTACCCTTTCATGACGTTCGGCCCGCGAACGACAAGCTCGCCGACTTCGCCGACGGGCACTTCTTCTCCGTATTCGTTGACGACCTTATTTTCAACGTTTTTGATGCTCGTTCCAATCGAACCGGGTTTGCGCGGCCGGTCGAGCGGATTGAAGCAGGTGACGGGGGACGCCTCCGAGAGCCCGTACCCTTCCGAGATGATGACATTGAACTTTTTCTCAAAGTTTTCAAGCAAGGCGACCGGCATCGAAGCGCCGCCCGAGATGCAGAGGCGGAGCGTTCGCAAATCGTCTGCGCTTCCTCCCTCATGCTGGTAAAGGAAGTTGTACATGGTCGGCACGCCGGCAAAAATCGTCGCTTTTTCCTCGCGGGCCAGCTGGAACAACTTCGACGGGCTGAACTTTGGCATGATGAGCACCGTTCCGCCGTTCATCAGCGGGGCATTGAGCGCCACGGTCAAGCAAAAGACATGAAACATCGGCAAGGCGGCAATGACGCGATCGTTTTCGTTGATGCCTAAATAATCGGCCGTATCTTGAGCATTGCTGTATATGTTTTTATGAGTGAGCATCGCCCCTTTCGGCTTGCCGGTCGTCCCCGATGTGTACAAAATGACGGCGACATCGTCATCATCCAGTTCAGGGCCGGTAAAATCCGGGCTGCCGTCCGCTAACACTTCTGCAAACGATTTCATTCCTTCCGACAGGGAAATGGCTTTTTCCTTCCCTTCCGGCGTTTCACAAACTATTGCATGCTCGAGCAACGGAAGCCGCTTCTTCGCCTCCGCAAACAACGGGGCGAGCAAGTCGAGGCCGATCACCGCCTTGACGTCGCCGTTATGCAAAATGTAAGCGATTTCTTCCGGCGTATAAATCGGATTGATCGGAATGACGGTCGCCCCAAGCCGCAACGCCCCATACAAGCCGATGACAAACTGCGGCGAGTTGCCAAGCAACAAGGCGATATGGTCGCCTCGGCGAACGCCAAGCCGCGCCAACCCGTCGGCAAATCGGGAAATGGCTTCGTCCAATTGTTGATACGTGCACCGCTCTTTCATGAACACATACGCTTCCTTGTCCGGCAGCTGCTTAGCGATTTGCGCCAGCCGCGTCGTTACGTTCATATAAGCTCCTCCCCCAAAATGAATGAATGACCATTCATTTTATAAGTAAAAAAATTCGAACTATATTCATTATAAAAAAAAGAACAGCAAAGGGCAAGGGGAAGCGTTTCCTTTGCTGCTCTCTCTTATTTTGGCCTATTGCGCCCACGTTAGGCCAGTGCGGGCGAGGCGAATGACGCCGCGGAACGTCCGGCCAGCCTCCTCAACCAGCTGCTCGTGCCGGCCAACGTGCGGCAAATGCGTCAACCATAATTCTCCGACACGTGCTCCCTCCGCGATGGCCGCCGCCTCCTCGCTCGTCATATGCCCGGCCGGCGCTGCGTTTTGCCCAGCGTAAAAGTTGCACTCGCAAATGAACAAGTCGGCTCCTTTGGCAAACGACAGAAACTCCGGTATGTAGCTTGAATCGGCCGTATAAACAACCGTCTTGCCGCCAGCAGTAATGCGCATCGCGTAGCATGGCACCGGATGAACCGTTTTCATAAATGTGATCGAAAACGGCCCAACAGCCAGCGTCCCATTCGGATCATAGGCCCTCCCTTCCGTAATGCCGCTATGCGTCAAGCGGGAAAACGCCGCCTCGTCTTCCGCATGGCCGTAAATCGGCAAGACGGGAAGGTCAGCCCCCAAATTTTTCTGAATGAGACGCGCGTATTGGATCGGGCCGATGTCGGCGATATGGTCGTAATGGTAATGGGAGATGACGACCGCATCTAAGTTTTCCACAGCCGTATAATTTTGCAGCTTGGCAAGCGCCCCGCTTCCGCAATCGACGAGCAGGCGAAATCCGTCATGCTCGAACAAATACGCCGATGTCGCTTCATTGGCGGCAGGAAATCCTCCCCAATAGCCGATGACCGTCACTTTCATTTTCTGTTCTCTCCTTCCATTCGTTTTGTCTTCATCATACACAACCGCGCCTATTTTTTCATCTTTGTTGATTTTTGTTTTAAAACACCTATTGACATTTTGTTATGTGTTATAATACAATGGAATTACCAAGACAACGGAGGGGATCGGAATGTTGACCAAAGTGTTAGAATTTTTCAGAAACTTGCCGCCTAAAAAATGTCTGCACTGCGGCAAAGAGATTGACGAGCAACATGAATGCTACGGCAACACGTGCTCTGATTGCCTTGGCGCCGCTTACCGCCAATAGGTGAGCGGAAGCATCCCTTGCGTCGCGGCGCCGGCTGCCCCGCCGGCGTTAGGCTGTTCCCCGATGCAGCCTGCCTTTTCTCTTTACTGCCTCCAGCTAGGAGGCATTTTTTTGCTAACCTCGGGACTGCCATCGCACACATCTGTTCTATGGCGGCCCATCTGCAAAAAGCAACCTCCCGTCCTAGCAAACGGTTTTCCTTTCAGCCATTTTCCGCCCATTGTTTGATCCCGGATATTGGCCAATACGAAAGGCGTCCCAATCTTTTTGGGACGCCTTCGAGACGGACTTTATGGTTCAATCATCACACTTGAGCCGCTGTTTCCGTTTCCGTCCATACCGCATAACGGCGGCGATACAGAAGGAGAAAATACGCGAGCGTCGCCAAGGCAAAGACCGCGGCTGTCGCAAGCAATATCGTTGTTTCCTTCCACATGACCGAAAAATCACCGCTTGAAATGACCGCTCGCAACCCGCGGATCGCATGGGTCATCGGCAGTCACGGATGGAGCGACTGCAACGCACTCGGAACGAGCTCAATCGGATACGTGCCGGCGCTTCCAACTAGCTGGGTAATCAATAGCAAAATGGCAAGAAACCGGCCCGGATTGTCAAACACGGTGACAAGGAATTGAACGATCATCATAAACGTTATGCTGATGATCCAAGTGAACAAATGCCAAGCAAATGAATGTTTTTCCTTCAGCCGCTTGACGACATCGTCGCCAAGATGCATCGGTTCGCCGTCAAGCTTAGCTCCTTGGTCTTCATTGACGACAGCGACCGGCAGGCGGTCCAAATGACCGTATGGGTCCCAAAACGCCCATAAAAACGACCCGCTGTACAGAAGAGGAATGAACAGAACAGCAAGGATCAGGATAAACACTTTCGGGCGGAGCACGATGGCCCGCAGCTCTTTTCACAGCATATGGCGCTCCCTCCTTTGTACAGATGACCAAATTGTCCATATGGTCAATTTTCAACAAAAAAAGAGGATCATCTACCTCGACAATCCTTGCAAAAAATAGAGCGTAAACAATTCAGCAATTTGTTCTTTTGTCAACGGTTCATGATCTTTTTCCCAATCGACGATCAAGGCGATGTACGTCTTGAGCATCAAAAACGCCGTAATTTCCGAATTGCACGGGCGAATCTCCCCTTTTTCCACCGCCGCATCAATTTTTTGCCGAATGAATTCGACCATTGCCCTGTCCAGTTTGGCAAGCACTTCTTGCACCGCCGCCGTACCGATATTGCGCACTTCTTGAAGCAGCTTCGCCGTCAGCTGATGGCGCTGGCGAAATTCCAAAATGCGGTACAAGGCGCGGTGGACGTTTTCGGAAAACGGCAGCGACGAGTCCATCGCCAGCTCCGCTTCCGCCTTGATTTCCACAATCAATCCGGAGACGATTTCATCGAGCAGTTCCTCTTTGCTTTTAAAAAACGTGTAGATCGTCCCCTTGCCGACGTTGGCGAGCTTGGCGATCTGCTCCATCGTCGTCGCTTTGTAGCCAAAGGCAGCAAACGATTGGGCCGCCGCTTCGATGATTTGCCGTTTGCGGTCGCTTGCCATACTCCTCATCCTTCAAACTGACTAAATGAACAATTTGGTCAATCCGTATTAATCATATCATGAATCAGCCTCGATGTAAAGGTTGAAACGAGCATGGCCTTGTGCATCGGAAGCCAATCGCTTCCCGCCATCTGAAGGCGTAAAACTGCCACATAAAACACCCATGCGCGCGTTTTGCGCTCCACTCGGCATGAAAACGGAAACTCCATACACTCGCATTTTCACGGAAAACATCCATGAGCCATTTTTGCACTTTTCCCCAGGCATGAACATGGCCGCTCAAGGCGTATGTATTTTCATACGAAAAAGACGGGCGGGCGAGCGTCCGCCATCGAACGGAAGCGGCGAACCGTTCGGCCGTTTACAAATTGTTTGTTAATGGACGCTGCTATACATAGTAGATGCTCGCTCCACCGCTGTCGGCTGCAAGTACTCAAGCACATCGCGGGCCGCTTTTTCGCCTTGGTCAATGCAATCCGGCAATCCGAGCCCTTCGTATGAGCTGCCGGCCAAAAACACCCCCGGCAGCGCATCGCCCATCTGCCGTTTAATGTGCGCCAGCCGCTCGCGGTGCCCGACCGTGTATTGCGGCATGGCCCGCTTCCAGCGCGAGATGACGGCGAACTCCGGTTGGCCGGCAATATTCATCACTTTATTTAAATCATCCAATACAACGCGGACGATCTCATCATCAGGTTGGTCGACGATCTCCTCATCGCCCGGGCGCCCGACGTAGCCGCGCAAGAGCGCCTTGCCAGGCGGCGCGGTGTGCGGCCATTTTTTATGCGTCCATGTGCACGCCGTCATCGTGTAATCGCTGCGGCGCGAAACGACAAACCCGGTGCCGTCAATGTCTTGGCGGATCGCCTCCTCCGGGAATGCGAGCGCCACCGTCGCCACCGACGTCAGCGGCACTGAACGGAACGGGGCGAAAAACGGATAGTCAGCGAACATGTCAGGCACAACATGATGCGGTGTTGTCACGATGATGCCGTCTGCCCCCCACACCTCTCCTGTGCTCAGTTGCAGCCGATACGCCGAATCGGTGCGAACGATCCGCTCGACACGCACCCCTTTGATGACGCTGCCCGGCTCAAGCCGTTTTTCCACTTCATCAACGAGCGACTGCAAGCCCGTTTTTAACGTCTGGAACGCCCCTTTCCGCTCTTTTTGCTCTTTCGGCGTCGTTCGTCTCGCTCCACGGACAAGGCTTCCGTATTTTTGCTCAAGCTGAAAAAACTGTGGAAACGTCGCCATTAGGCTCATCTCATCGATGTCGCCGGCGTAAATGCCGGAAAGCAGCGGTTCGATGAGATTGTCCACCACCTCATCGCCGAGGCGGCGGCGGAAGAAGCGGCCAAGCGGCATATCACCATCGACTTTCACCGGCGGCAGCACAAAGTCAAGCGCCGCCCGCAGCTTGCCGGCTGGGGAAAACAGTCCGGTCGTTAAAAACGGGGTGATGCGCGTCGGAATGCCCATCACCGCTCCGCCCGGAATTGGATAGAGTTTGCCGTTGACCAAAATGTACGATGTTCCGGTCGCGTTATGAACGATCTCATGTTCAAGGCCGACTTCCTTCACAAGGCGAAACGCGCTCGTTTTCCGCGCCAAAAACGAGTCTGGACCGCGTTCAATGACAAAACCGTCGCGGACGACCGTCTGCACTTTTCCGCCGAGCCGGTGCGTCGCCTCGACAAGTTTGCATGCAAGTGGGAGGCGTTGCTCTCGAATCGCTTTTTGCAAGTAGTAAGCAGCCGTCAAGCCGGTAATGCCGCCGCCAATGATGACGACCGTCCGTTGCCCTTCATTCATGTCGATCGCCTTCTTCCGCCCACCGCTTTAACACAACCGACGCCAATGCATCAATAAACAATGGATTCGTGTTGGGCATCTCCGGTCGGTAATAGCGGGCGCCGATCTCTTCCGTCACCTGTTTGCACTCAATGTCGTTGTCATACAACACTTCCAAATGGTCGGCGACAAAACCGACCGGCGCGTAAACGAACGACGTATAGCCGCGCTCTTCGTAAAGCTGGCGCGTCAAGTCTTGCACGTCCGGCCCAAGCCATGGTTCCGGCGTCTGACCGGCGCTTTGCCAGCCGACGGCATAGTGGGCGACGCCGGCTTGATCAGCAATTCGTTTCGCTGTATCTTCGAGCTGCGTTGGATACGGGTCACCGGCTTGAATAATTTTTTCCGGCAAACTATGTGCGGATACGATCAGCACAGCTCGCTCCCGCTCACGTTCCGGCATGGCGGCAAAAATCGCTCGCACTTGTTCCGCCCAATATTGCAAAAACTTCGGCTCGTCATACCATTGATCAATCGTGTAAATGGTCGGCCCGCCGAGCTTTTCCGCTGCCGCTTTCGCCCGCTCATTGTACGAGCGAATGCTGAATGTGGAATAATGGGGCGCTAGGACGATCCCGACCGCTTCTTTGATGCCGTCATCATGCATGCGCTCGACGGCATCCTCAATGAACGGCTCAATATGTTTGAGCCCTAAATACATGCGAAACTCGACTTCATCTTGCACTTCGTTCAGCCGCTCCTCGAGCCGTTTCGCCTGCTCTTCCGTAATTTTAGCAAGCGGCGACAACCCGCCGATCGCCCGGTAGCGCGCTTTTAAATCCTCGATTTGTTCTTGCGGCGGCTTGCGCCCATGGCGAATGTGCGTATAATACCGTTCAATATCATCTTCCCGGTACGGCGTTCCGTACGCCATCACGAGCAGCCCCACCTTTTTTTTCACCATTGTGCCACCCCCTCGTTTAGTTCGTTGACGTATATTCGTGGATAAAAGCGGTCAGACGCTTCAGTGTCGCCGGCTGAACATCCGGAAAAATGCCGTGGCCTAAGTTGAAGATGTAGCCCGGCCGTTCCATCCCTTCGTCCAAAATGCGCTTCACCCGTTCTTCGATCACGTCCCACGGCGCAAGAAGCACCGCCGGATCCAAGTTGCCTTGAATGGCTTTCGCAATGCCTTGGCGACGCGCTTCGCGAATCGACAGCCGCCAGTCAAGGCCGATGACATCAAGCGGCAAGTCGTTCCACTCATGCACTAAGTGACTGGCGCCGACGCCAAACATAATGAGCGGAGCCCCTTCTTCCCGCAAAGCGGCAAAAATGCGCGCCATCGCCGGCTTGATAAACGTCCGGTAATCGTCAGCATTGACGGCGCCAACCCAAGAATCAAAAATTTGCACGGCGCTTGCCCCTGCCCGAATTTGCGCCCGCACATAACGAATCGTCATCTCAGCGAGCTTGTCCATTAAGGCGAACCACGCTTTCGGTTCAGCATACATGAACGCTTTCGTCTTATGATAATTTTTTGACGGACCGCCTTCAATCATGTAGCTCGCCAACGTAAACGGCGCCCCGGCAAACCCGATGAGCGGCACATCCAACTGTTCGTTGACAAGGAGCCGAATCGTTTCAAACACATACGGCACATCATGTTCTGGATCAATCTCCCCAAGCCGCTCGACGTCTTGAAGCGAGCGAATCGGATTCGCGATCACCGGCCCGACGCCGCCCTGAATCTCGACGTCCACGCCAATGGCCGGCAGCGGTGTCATAATGTCTTTATATAAAATGGCGGCATCGACGCCATATTGCTCAACTGGAAGTCTCGTGACGTACGCGCAAAGCTCCGGTTGATGCGTAATTTCAAACAGCGAATATTTTTCTTTCAGCGCCCGATACTCTGGTTGCGACCGTCCGGCTTGCCGCATATACCAAACCGGCACGTACGATGTTTGTTCGCCGCGGCAGGCGCGCAAAAATGTATCGTTGATCTGTCTAGTCATCTCCATCCGCCTTTCTTTCCTCACAATCCCGTCAACGGTTTCGCGTTTTCTTACCTTTAAACGTTGCCTATCTCCTTTTCACTATACAGCTTTCCGTACCCAATGTATAGAGAAGAAGGCGAACTGTCAAAAAATCGACCGATTTTTAAGTCCATGCCCATTATAGCAAAAAAGCTGCCCCGGCCGCACGGGACAGCTTTCGTTTCAGATGAGAAACATGGCGACAACGGTCGTAACCACCAAGCCGACAGCAACAGGAATGAGGTTGCGGCGCGCCAGCTCAAACGGGTCGACCCCGCAGATCGCTGCCGCCGGAATGAGCGCCCATGGAACGAGCGTGCCGCCGCCGACCCAAATGGCAGCAATTTGACCGAGCGCCGTCAACGTCGCCGTTCCGCCGCCGATCGCTACAGAAAACAAATGGGCGACCGAACCGGCGAGCGAGATGCCAGAAAACCCGGAGCCGTCAAGACCAGTAATCGCCCCGACGATCGTGAGCGTGACCGCCCCCACCTCATTGTTCAGCGGCACCGCATGAGCCAAGGCAACCCCTAAATCGTTGACGATGCCTTGCGATGCCTGCGGCAAATAGTCGCCGATGATTTTCACAAACCCAGCATCGCCAAGATAGAAAAACGCGGCGATCGGAATAACGGGGCCGAATACTTTAAATCCGAATTGGAACCCTTCTATAAAGTAATTCGTCACTTCCGCAAAGCTTTCTTGCCGATGGGCGAGAACGGAGATGAGAATCAAAATGAAAATCGCCGTTCCACCGACCAAGGAGGTCGCTTCCCCGCCTTGCAACCGCAAATAAAACATCGCGATGACATCAAGGGCAAACAAAATCGGAATCAACAGCGCGAGCCATTTTTTCGTTTGTCCCGTCAGTAAATGGCTTGTTTTTTCCAGCGTTGAATCGACCGTTGCAGCCATTTCCGCCTCCCCGCTTGCAAGTAGCCCTCGCTTCATGTCACGGCGCAGCAAGTAAAACGCGGTAACCGTTGTGACGACCCCCATTACAAAAACAAGCGGCACGCTGGCAGCAATGACATCGCCGACCGGCAGCCCGGCGGCATCGGCCGTTAATTTCGGCGCCCCTTGGATGATAAAATCGCCGGAAAGCGCGATGCCATGCCCGAACAAGTTCATCGCCATCGCCACTCCCAACGCCGGCAGACCGACGCGGACCGCTGCCGGCAACAGAACCGCCCCCATGAGGGCAACGGACGGGGACGGCCAGAAAAACCAAGAAATGACCATCATCAAAATCCCGATCGTCCAATACGCCCAAGCCGGCGTACGGATGAAGCGGACAAACGGCGAAACCATGACATCATTGATGCCGGTGGCCGACAACACTTTGCTCATCGCCACAATAATAGAGATGACTAAAATCGTCGGCAATAGCTCCGTAATGGCGTAAATAAAGCTGTTAAACACCCCGCTGACCGCCGCGTTCAACGAATGGGTGGCGACCGCCGCCAATAAAAAGATGCCGGCAATGCAAATGAGCGATGTATCTTTGCGGGCGACCATAAACCCAATAATGAGCACAATAAACAGCAAGTAAATCCAGTGCAGCGCCACAAGCTCTACACCCATGAACCATTCCCCTTTCTTCCCGACTTCGAGCCCGACCCTGTGGACATGCGCCCAGGCCGGTGTACTACAGCATATGAAGCGGGAAAAAAGGTGTGAAAGCCACAGCAGTCCGTCGAGAACGAAAAACGCCGGCGCCAGCGCAAACAGCGCTAGCGTCCGGCCTTCTGCCCACGCCGCAGGCGCACGTACCGCCCTGCCGTCCAAAGCCCCCATATGTTTCCGCCAAGCCAAGTGGCGAGCCAAAGAAGACGCGGGGAAACAGCCAACAGTACGAGATGAAATATCGTATTTTGCCCAATCAGCAGAATGGAAAGCAACCGAACCGCCGCAGCACCCGGTTGCGCCTGCGGCAACGGGTACAGCCGCGGCCATAGCGAGTAGCGATGATGGGAAGGCAGCGCGGCCAGTTGAACAGCGGTCGCGTAAAGAAACAAAAATGCGATGGCCGCCCGCCCGTATTCGTGATCGATCACAGCCAGCATGACGCTTCCAATGGCGGTGAGGCGTACATACAGACCAGCATACCCGCCGGCGCGCAAAAACGTGCGGGCATACAAATGAAAAAACACATGCCGCTCGTCGTACGGTATCAAAGCGAGCAGCGGATCAAGCCAGCGCCGCCGCTTCGCCGCCTCCCGCCATTCCGGAACGTCGGTAAACAAGTTGGCCAGCCGGTAAAACGCCGTTGCCGCTCGCTGTTCTTCGGCGATGATCCGTTCCCATTTCCACGTTTTCCCTCTCACCAACCGTGACAAATAGATGGAAAGAGCGGCCATCAGCCCGACGACAACGACAAACAACGGCCATGGCGCCGCCGCCAGCGCCAAATAAACGAACACCGCCGCTAAGCTGAAGCGGGCGAATGCGCCAAAGCGGTGAAAAGACGGCTCAGCGATATAGCTTCCTTTCCAAGCGGCCCATAAGCTCCATCCTTTGAAACAAAAAAGGCCGAGCAAAAAAAGCGGCCACGGCACCGGGGAAAAGCGAGCATGCAATGGACCCGCCAACAGCAAAAGCAAAGAAAGGCCGTACGCCTGCCATAACCATGAGAACAAAAACGCCCGCTGAATATACGGCCCCAGCCGTTCTTCCGCCGGCAATAAAAACACCGTATCCGCCTCGCGGAACAAGGTGCGCACCGACCCGGCGGCCGCCGCCCAGCCGAACACGACCGCCGCAATAGCCGGATACGGAAACGAGTCAGGAAGCGCCGCCGCCCAGCGCTCGTACATCACCGCTATGCCGCCAAGCACGATGATCAAACCGACGAGCAAATGGTCGTTGAACATATAGCGCAAGTAGCGGATCCGTTTTCGCCATTCCGCTTGGAAACGCTGCTTCCAAAGACGGCGGGCGTCAATCATAGCTCATCGTCCTTTGTCAATTCGATGTACAGCTCATCAAGCGACGCCCCCCGCAGCCCGAACTGGCGGCGAATGTCATCAAGCGTCCCTTTGGCTTTGACGCGGCCTTTGTGCAAAATAACGAATGAGTCGCAATACCGCTCTGCCGTCGCTAAAATGTGCGTCGACAGCAAAATGCCCGCTCCCTTCGCTTTCTGTTCGTTCATTCGCTCAAGCAGGGCGTGAATGGCAAGCGGATCGAGGCCGAGAAACGGCTCATCGATGATATAAAGCGGCGGTTCAAGCAAAAAGGCGCATACAATCATGACTTTTTGCTTCATTCCTTTTGAAAAGTGAGCCGGAAACGAGGAAAGCCGCCGCTCCAATCGAAACTCGCGAAGCAGCGGCGGAAGGCGGCGTTCATACTCCGCTTCTCTCAGCCCGTACGCCATCGCCGCTAGACGCAAATGTTCCTCAAGCGTCAATTCTTCATACAACACCGGCGTTTCCGGGATAAAAGCAAACTGCCTCCGATACGTTTCCGGCCCGTCCGCAAGCCGATGGCCGCTGATGGAAATCGCACCGCGGCGCGGTTCCATCAAACCGATAATATGTTTGATCGTCGTGCTTTTGCCGGCTCCATTTAAGCCGATCAAGGCGACCATTTCACCGCGGTCGACCACAAACGTCACGTCTTCAAGCACGTTTTGCGCCGTATAGCCTCCGGATAGATCCTTCACCTGCAAAAGTGTCATCGTCCGCCCCCTTTCCGTTCTGGCGTTTATCCCCATTGTACCAAACCATAGCCTCGCTTACCAAAAAAAGATCACACCGTTCTTTTGCATAAACTCACTCAAGCCGGGCATGATAAATAGCGAAGAGGGGATGAGGAATCAAAAAGTTGATGAACGATCCATCCGAAATGGGGTGTTCGTCAAAGACGCCGTTGTGAGCTGCAAAACGTTGTAAACGTTCCTAGGGAGCGACCATCGCATTCGTTGCTGGGAAGCAACGAGCCTGTCCAAAGGGGATGGTCACGTTGAACAAAGGAAGCGCTCACGCCGAACCAACTTTTGCCGCAAATGGGGTGTTCATCAAACGCACATTTGCTTGAATCATCCTCTCCCCTTTTCACCAACCGGGATGTAACCTGCGTTGCGGGATTACATCCCGGTTTTTTTATGGTAAAATGAAGAAAACAGGAAAGAAAGGGTGACCACAGTGAGCGATTGCATTTTTTGCAAAATCATTAACGGCGAATTGCCCGCGGCGAAAGTGTACGAAGACGACCATGTGCTCGCGTTTTTGGACATCAGCCAAGTGACAAAAGGGCATACGCTTGTCATCCCGAAAGTACATACGGAAAACATTTTCACCCTCACGTCGGAGGCGGCCAGCCAACTGTTTCGCGCAGTGCCGACGATTGCCAATGCACTCAGGCGAGCATTTTCCCCGGTCGGGCTCAACTTACTGAACAACAATGGCGAGCAAGCGGGGCAGACAGTGTTCCATTACCATCTTCACCTCATTCCACGCTACGGCAAAGGGGATGGGTTTGGCGCGGTCTGGAAGTCGCATGCAAGCGACTATACGCCCGCTGACCTGCAGGCGATCGCGGCCGCCATTCGCGAACAGCTCGGCTGATCTCCCGTTGTTGAACAGCAGAAAGGTCAAGCCCACAAATAAAAAAACGGAAGCAGGGATGTTCTGCTTCCGTTTTTTACTGTTTTCCTTGCTGCCCGATTACATCTTGCAAATCTTTGTCTTTGATCTCAACACCGGCATCTTTCACCAGTTTGTCCACTTTTGACTGCATCGTCGTAGGATCAAGCTTGTTCCGTTTGACTTCAAACGCAATTTCGTCTTTCATTTCGTTGAACGACTTTTTCTTTTCTTTGTCCGTCACTTTAATGATATGGTAGCCGTAATCCGTTTTCACCGGATCGCTCACTTCGCCGACTTTCAGCTTATAGGCGGCTTCTTCAAACTCCTTGACCATTTTCCCTGGGCCAAACCAGCCTAAATCGCCGCCGTTGGACGCCGAGCCTGGATCTTGGGAGTATTCTTTGGCCAACTTGGCGAAATCCTCGCCTTTATCAAGCTTCGCCTTTACTTCTTTTGCTGTTTTTTCATCTTTGACCAAAATATGGCTGGCACGAATTTTCGGTTTGTAGTTGTCATAATACTCCTTCAGCTCTTTCTCCGTCACTTTTATGTCTTCAACGGCCGCTTTCGTCCGCAGCAAATCGAGCTTGACCATTTCGCGGATCACTTTTTCTCCGTTCTGCTGCACGGCCAAATCATATTGCGTTCCATACGCCTCCTTGATTCGTTCGATTTCGCGGTCGATCTCTTCATCGGTTACCTTGTATTTTTTGCTCAACACTTTTTCGTCAATCAAATCACGAAGGACGGATTTGCCGACGCGCTCTTTCATCTCATTATAAAATTCGTCTTTCGTAATATTGCCGTTTTTCGTTTCCACAATCGCTTCCGAACCGTCGTTGCTGCAGGCCGACAAAGCCATGAGCGAAACGACGGCAGCGGCCATCATCCATTTTTTCATTCGCTTCACAACTCCTACATCTTTTTTCGATTGAATGTTCCCACGCTTTCAAGCGGCGCGGATCGAATGGCGCCCAAGCGCGCCCAAGAAACAACATGCTCGCCTCTTCAGCCACGACAATAACTATACCATATTTCCAACGAAAAAAAAACCTCTTTCCGCTTTAGTCATCCGCCCATAACATGCACGCTTGCCATACATATGATGAGGATGAAGCGCTCGACAGGCTTCTTCTTGCCGAAAGGGGGTGTTACGATGAGCGCACCTTATTCCGGAGGCTTTGCGTTGATTGTTGTGCTGTTTATTTTGTTAATCATTGTCGGCTGCGCCTGCGTCATCTACTAAACGAAAGAGGGTGCTCCCGCAAAAGGAGCACCCTTTTTTTGCCGCCTTCCTTGAAACGAAGGGAGAGGCAACGACAATGGAACTCGCTCCATCAAAAGGAAAACATAACAATCCCCGCATCAACCGTTAGAAGAGAGAAAAGTTATGTAAACAACACTTCAAAGTAAGAAGAGATTAATAAAATCGTAATCAGGACATTGATCGTGCGAAAAACCGCCGGCTGCTGCTCCTCCGGGATGTCACGCTGCGCGCAAAGCGAGTGTGTGAGCTGGTTGATAAAAAATAAGACCACAACCGCCAGGAGGATGAAAGAAAGCACCAAAACTGTTCCCCTCCTCTTTGATTCTTCGCCAAACGCCGCCCATGGCTTTAACTTTACATCGTTCATGGCGGGAAATCAATCATTTTTCTTTTTCCGGACACAAACCGATTTTTCTATTGGTGAATGCGCACAAATTCGGTAAAATATACGTAAAAACGGTCACATTTTCGTCACCAAAAGGAGCACGATATATGGAATCGTTGGAAAAGCGAGTGGCCAAGCTGGAATTTCACCAGTCTCTGCTGATGGAAATGATCGACGAAACGAAAAAACCATTTTATTCCCTCATCATCCGCGCGGATTTGACCAAAGAAGAAGTCGACGCCTTCTTGGCGTTTTGCCAAGAGCTTGCCGACCAATACGAACAGCAAAAAGCGGAAGGGTTGACGATTTTCACTCCCCTGCTCGTGCAGTTTGCTGGGATGCTTCATCCGAACCTTCCGCTGGAACAGACAGTTGACGCTCTTTTGGCCCAACAAATGTTTGTCCCGCTGATGACCGAGCTGAAAACGCTCATTCGCACCATCAGTTAGCCTGGCTGGCCAATTCTTTCTCGTGCTCTTCCGTTTTCGGCTTTCGCTTGACAAGTTTGCCGTCCTGCTCGATAAAGTCTTCTTTAATGTTTTCAAACGCCCGCTCAAAAATTTCCATGAAATCATCGCCATAAATATTGCGGACGATGCACATCATTTCTAAAATTTCTGGAAACTTTCCGTACAACTCGCGCAACGGCAACGCCCCATTGAAAACGGCATTTTTCGTCGGGTCATACGTCTCCATCAGCTTCATCAACACTTCTTCGCCTTTTTCCGTCAACTCAATGTACGTATTGCGCTTGTCATCCTGTTTTTTGGAAAACGAAAGCAATCCTTTTTCTTCTAATTTCTTTGAGAAGTTGAACGCCGTCGACACATGCATCACACCGAACTTGGCGATTTCCGAAATCGAGGCCCCTTTGAAGTGGTAGGCGATCCATAAAATGTGATGTTCGTTAATGTTCAAGTCAAACGGCTTGATCCACCGTTGCCAATCTTTTTCAATGGATTTCCATAGCGCTTTGCTCAGCTGGGCAATTCGTTGGCTGAATAACATCGCCTCTTTGATGGAATAATGCTGTTCTGTCGCTTTCATCGTTCCACCCACTCTTCCCTCACCGTATTTTTTACTCTCCATTATATCAATAAAACAAAAAGGAATAAAGACAAAAGTATTTATTTTTATGATTTTTTTTGCATATTCATAGTAGTAAGCATAAGGCGCTTAGCGCATACAGGAGGAGAATGCCATGGTGTATATACAATGGCTGCTTATCGCTGTCGGATTCTTATTTTTCTGTCTTTTTATAAACGCATTTTTCGCCTTATGGAAAGCGCGGGCGTACCCGCCGAAAGCATTGCTGAAAGAACGGACTTTGCGCTATATTGGAATAGCGTTCATTTGCTTGCTCACCGCTTGGCTTCTCAGCTATGTCTAATACGCGTTAAAAACAAATGGAGCATAACACGAGTGTTGATGATCCATTATTTTACTAAAAGCACAGAATCATTTGACTGAACACAAGCTTTTCTGCCTCTTCCCTCGAACAAGAACGCCGGCGGGCAAATGTCATTTGCCCGCAAAGCGTTCATTGTTCGAGGAAGGCATGCGTACAGCATGCCCAGTCGGCAAGCGGTTCGCTTGCCGACTACGGCAGAAAAAGCTGATAATAGAGCGATTTCAACTGGTTTTTAATGGTTAATCAACACGCCTGAGAGCATAAGTATTTTTTTCCTACTCTCTCTTTGATAGCAAAAAACCCGACCAGCCATGATCGGGTTTTTTGCCGTTTACACGTGTGCTGTGACGTTCATCCGCCGGAAAATGGACGCCGCAATCGGATAGATAATGGCCATGGCCACCGCATTTAACGCCGCGGTTGGCAGCACAATCGTGACAAACAGCGCAGAAAAGGTCGTTCCACCCGGCAACCCAACAATAAGGAGCGCCGCGGTTAAAAACACCGCCCCGGAAATGACGGTGCCGACAGCCGCCAGCACTGAAGCCCCAATGACCGTTTGGCTGTATGCTTTCATCAAAGTCGCTAGGGCAAACACGACAAAGGCGGTGATGATCTTATCGATCATATTCGGCAGCTGTCCGCCCGGGAACGTCGTCGTCATGGCTGAGATCAAGCCAGTGACGACGCCGACAAGGCCGACCGCTTTGACGTTCGGAAAAAGCAAAATCGCCAAAAACATCATCGCCAGCATCATATCCGGCTTCATTCCGAAAAACAACCCCGGAATGACCGCGTGCAACACGGCTCCGATTCCGACTAACAGCGCCATCGATACTAATGCTCTCACATTCATGCTCATCTCTCCTCATCTCTCCTCGTCTATATCTTTTGCTCGAGAATTTTTCTATCATTATATCACTTTGCAGTGTAAAAGTGAAGAAGAAATTTTCAGGCAAAACGGCGGCGGAACTCGTTCATGAACGACGCGAGCGCTTCGCACGCCTCAAGCGGCACCGCGTTGTAAATCGACGCCCGGCAGCCGCCAACCGATCGGTGCCCGCCGAGCCCGACAAACCCGCGTTCTTTCGCCTCGGCGAGGAACGTTCTCGTCAGCTCCTCATTTGGAAGCGTAAAGGTGACGTTCATGAGCGAACGGCTCCCCTTTTCGGCGTGCGGTTTGTAAAAGCCGCCGCTTTCATCAATCGCCTCATACAGCACGGCTGCCTTTTGCTGGCTGCGCTCTTCCATCGCCGCCACACCGCCTTGCTCTTCGACCCATTCGAGCACGAGCGACAGCATGTAAATCGCAAACGTCGGCGGCGTGTTGTACAGCGAATTGCTCTTCTGGTGCGTCCGGTAATCAAGCATCGTCGGCAGCCCGTCCGGAATGCGCTCAAGCAAATCGTTGCGGAGAATGACAACCGTGACTCCTGACGGGCCGAGATTTTTCTGCGCCCCGGCGTAAATGAGGGCAAATTGACTGACATCGAACGGACGACTTAAAATATCGCTCGACATATCCGCGACCAAGTCAACCGGCGTGTTCGGAAATTCCTTCCATTGAGTGCCGAAGATCGTGTTGTTTGACGTAATATGGACATAGGCGGCGTTTTTCGGCCATTGGACGTCATCAAGCGGCGGAATGTATGTGTAGTTCGCTTCTTTGCTCGAAGCGACGACCGTTGTCAAACCGATTTTTTGCGCTTCTTTCAGCGCTTTCTCCGACCACGCCCCGGTCAGCACATAACAGCCGATTTTCCCTTCCGTGAGGAGGTTCATCGGCACCATGGAAAACTGCAGGCTCGCCCCGCCTTGCAAAAATAAAATGTCATATCCGTCCGGCACATTTAGAAGCCGCTTGAGCCGCTCTTTCGCCGCATTATGGACAGCCTCGTATTCCTTGCTTCGGTGGCTTAATTCCATCACCGACATGCCGGTGTTTTGAAAATTAAGGAGCTCTTTTTGCGCCCGCTCAAGCACCGGAAGCGGCAGCGCTGACGGGCCGGCGTTGAAGTTGTACGCGCGTTTCATTGTCATCCCTCACTTTGCCTCCTGGTAGTCCATTGATATTATTATCCTAACACGATTCGCAAAAAAAGAAAGAGAATTTTTCGAAAAAAACGCTTTCAAATGAAATCTTCCAAAAAAAGAAAGTCCCTGGTAACTATTCACCCCAGTGCTAGTGTATAAAAAAGCCCAGCACAAATAGGGCATTTCGGTCATAGAAAATGCCCTAGGTAGCGGAAAGAACTCGATCGATCGTTTCGCCTGCCAACAGAAGACATAACGAATCCCACACGTTTTTTTCGTGTTTCGTCAGTGTGGAAACGATGCTTCTTGCGATGCAAAACGACTGCGCGAATGTTTCTTCGCGAAACGTACCCGAAATGTTCTCTTTGACTTTGACCATGCGAAGATCGCGTTCGGCTTGGTTGTTGTCAAAGGGAACATGTACTTCACGTAAGAAACGCAGCGCTTCTTCCTTTCGTTTTTGAAGCCGTCGAACAAAAGCGAGTGCTTTTTTCGGAAGAGGCGTCATCGTTTCTAATCGGTGTTGTGCTCTTTCTAGGATGCGATCATACACTCGTTCCCACCGTCTCGCTTCTTCTTCGGAAAGTGCACCGTGATGGGCTTCGACGGCTTGCTTGGCGGCTAACAGAAACGTGGTCATGCGCATCGCCCACGTATGCCCTTGTTCGATGAATCCTTTTAACTCACGCAAATGGTGGGCATGACAAAGGGCATGGGTGGCATGTGTGTATTTAGGATACGTACCGAACGCATCGTGCATCATCGTCCCTTCATATCGGGGAAGAATCCCGATATCATCGGTCGCTTTTTTTCCACGAGAAGCGTGAGGAGCCAAGTATGTATATCTCGATGTACACGCGACATGCACCCATGCGAGTTTCCCATTGATGCGCAAACTCGTTTCATCGACATGCAGGATGTTGGATTCAAGTAAGGCGTCTTCGATGATGTCCATATTTGATTCCAGCGATTCGCGTCCTCGTTTCACCATATTGGCAAGAGTTCCCGTACTAATCGAGTGTTGATATAACGCTTCGATTGTATCACTTAAACGCTTGTACGGGATCAATTGGATATGATGTAAATAAACAACGAGCGCCGTGAGCCGTGGACCGTATTGCACATGATTCGTGACATGGGATGGGAATTCGGCTTGTTGCACGCATCGACAATGTGGACACGATTTCACTTCACGTTCATGTTGTGTCACCTCGATCGCCACAGGAGGGACATCAAACACTTGACGGATATCGACTTTGAACGGTTTGACTTCACGCAAAGAAGCTCCACATCCTTGACACGTATGCACACGGTGGGACGACACGATGATGTGGACGTTCCACTTGACGGAGCGTCGTTCCTTGATGTCCTTCTTGTCCGCCTGGCTTGTTGCCAGATGGTTGACGAGAAGAACGTGTGTTGGCAAAACGGTCAGAAGATGGGGGCAAATGGCTATTAGAGCTGTTTTTTTTCGTGCGTGCTTCCAGCTCTTGAACGCGATACTTGAGTTGTTCATTTTCTTTGCGTAGCTGTTTGTTTTCTTTCAACAGTTGCTCAATGACTTGTTGTTGGTGAGTAATGAGCTGCTTTTGTTGTTGGACTTTGCTGATTAAGCTTTCAACTGTAAATACAGCTTGTTGTACCGTCAACATGCGATTCACCTCCTTGTCTATCAGTATTCACATCATAGACAAGGAAAGAAGAAAATATTCAGCTCACTTTATGATGTGGCTGAATAGTTACAGTCCCTGCTATTGCAAGGACTTCGCTTGTTTCCGCCGCTCGCGCTCCTTTCGGATGCGCTCCATGTAAATCTCCCCTTCTTTTTCAATAAATGCTTCGTCAATTTCCCGCTCGCGCGCCGCCGTTTTTACGGTCATATAGCCGCTGAAAATAATACCGGCAACAACCAAATACACCCACCAAGGCAAACTGAGCATCGCCATTCCCCCTTGTATGCTTGTCTTGTCTTAGTACACTATACGCGCAACAAGGGGGCAGTATGCATGGAGAAAGAGGCGGGAAAGCCGCCTCTTTCTTAGGGACAACGCTTATGCTTCGTTTCGCTTCTTCTTTGTTTTCTTCTTCGCTTTCTTCCACTGTCGGCGCAGCTCGTTCAACTCTTCTTTCGCCTGTTCATACTGAGCCGTCGGGACGATTTCAATGATCGGTTCGATCATGATCCATCCCTCCCTTGGTCCGCCCCTTACTCTTTACTACCCGCGTTTTTTGGCTTTGAAACAGACAAAAACGCCGGTTTGTAAAACGAGCGGTTGTCAAGGGCAAAGACGCGTTCAGTGAATTCACCTGGTTTCACTTTCTCAAGCGCACGGTCGATCATCGTAATTTTCGCATCCAAATTGTCAATGTAATGAAGCACCTCGGCTTCTTTGACAAGCGGCGGCTTCGGGCTGCCCCATTCCGCCTTGCCATGATGCGCGAGCACAAGATGCTGCAAAATGACAACTTCTTCACCTTGAATGCCGAGCTGTTCCGCCGCCTTGCTGATCTCGCTCACCATGATCGAAATGTGTCCGAGCAAATTCCCTTCAAGCGTATACGCCGTCGATACCGGACCAGATAATTCCATCACTTTGCCAAGGTCATGCAAAATGACGCCGGCATAAAGCAAGTCTTTATTGAGCGACGGATAGAGATGGACGAGCGCCTTGGCGAGTTCAAGCATCGACACGACATGATACGCCAGTCCGGAGATGAATTCATGATGGTTTTTCGTCGCCGCTGGGTACTCAAAAAACGCCTTTTCGTATTTTTTCAACAAATAGCGGGTAATGCGCTGGATGTTTGGATTTTCCATCGCAAATATGTATTCCATCACTTTCGCCTTCATTTCCTCGCGCCCGAGCGGAGCCGTCTCCAAAAAGTCATCGATGCGCACCGCATCGCCCGGATGAGCAGGACGGATCGAACGGATGCGCAACTGCAATTTGCCGCGGTAGTTATGGATGTCTCCCGCCACTTTGACGATGCACTCCGGCACATACCGCTCTTCGTCATCCGGCGAGACATCCCACAGTTTGGCTTCAATGTCGCCGCTTTTATCTTGCAAAATCAACGTCAAGAACGGCTTGCCGTTGCTGGCGATGCCTTTCGTTGCGGATTTGATGAGCAAAAAGAGATCAACTTGTTCCCCAACCTCATAATGGATGATGCCTTTCGCCACTTCGTTCTCCTCCGTTTCTCTGTACGTACTTTCTAGTATATCATAACGGGCAAAGGGCAAAAAGAAAGCCTTGCCGAAACGGCAAGGGAACATTAGCCCAAACGTCCCGTCACGCTGTTTATTTTTTTGTCAGCTGGATGGCCTGTTTTATATCCTTGAAAATGTTCATTCGTCCATACATCAGCACGCCGCCTCGATACACTTTGGCGCCAAAATAGATCAGCAAAACAATCGTCGCCACCAAAAGCACAAGGCAAAGCGCCACTTCCCACCCCGGCACGGACACGAGGCCGATGCGCAAAAACATGAGCATCGGCGCGAAAAAAGGAACGAACGAAGCGCCGGTCACGAACGCCGACTCTGGGGCATTCAAGCCAAACATCGCGATCATAAAGGCAGCGACAACCAACATCATGACCGGCGTAATCGCCGGCTGCACGTCCTCAACCCGGCTGACGAGCGAACCGAGCACGGCAAACAGCACCGCGTACAAGAGGTAACCGAGCAAGAAAAAAACGAGTGCATACACAAAGATCGAGGCCGGCAGGCGGTCAAATCCGAGGAAACGCCACACTTCCTGCCCGCTCGTTTTTAACGCGGCGAACGCAACGGCGAAAAACACGAAAAATTGCGTCAAGCTGACAAGCGCAACGCCGATGATTTTGCCAAACAGCTGTTGGACCGGCGGGACGCTTGACACTAAAATTTCCATCACGCGCGACGATTTTTCCGTCGCCACCTCCGTCGCGATCATGCCGCCATACATCAAAACGAACATATACATCGCGAAAAGAAGGACATAAACAAGAGCGCGCGCTTGGTTCAACTCCTCTTCCGTCTTCGCGTTTTTTTCCAATGCCACCTTTTGGAACGGAACAGGTTTGTAAAGCTCCGCCATTTGTTCATCCGTCAGGCCAAGCTTAGCGGCTGAAAGCGCTGTTTTCAGCTGGCTCAGCGCTCGTTCCAGCTCCTCAGGCGTCTGATTGTCCACAATCGTATTGGCATAATACACCGCTTCCGGCAATCCTTCCGCATCCCTGGACAATACGAGCAATCCGTCCCATTTGCCTTCTTTGACTGCTTCTTTCGCTTCGTTTTCCATATCCGTAATTTTTGTCAACGCGATTTGATTATGGTTTGCCTGCTTCTCAAGCGGACCGTACAAAGATCCCGTGCGGTCAATGACCGCGACATGAGGCTTTTCATCACCGGTGAAAAACTCAATGATCGGCTGAATGTTGGCCACCCCGATGATCAACAGGCAAGTGATGGCAGTGGTCACCAAAAATGCTTTCGCCTTCAGCTTCGTCTGATACGTATGTACCGCCACAAGGAAAAACTTATTCATACGCCGCACCTACTTTTTCAATAAAGATATCATTCAGAGACGGTTCTTCCAAGGCAAACAGACGAACCGCGACTTTTCCTGCTATATGGCCGAGTATCGCTTGTGCCGTCTCCTCATTGGCGATTTGCAGCCGCACCCCTTCCGCCGTCCTCTTCCACTGCAAAACGCCAGGAAACCGCGCCAATTCTTCAAACGGCCCGTCCCCTTGAATAACAAGGATTTGTTTGCCAAACGAACGTTTCAGTTCACGCAGCGCTCCAGCCACCACCGCGCGGCCGCGGCGCAAAATGCAGACATGTTCGCACAGCTCTTCCACATGTTCCATCCGATGACTCGAGAAGACAATGGTCGTGCCGTTCCGTTTTAAATCAAGCACCGCTTCTTTCAACAGTTCAACGTTCACCGGATCAAGACCGCTGAATGGCTCATCCAAGATTAATAGCTTCGGTCGATGAAGCACAGCAGCGATAAACTGGATTTTTTGCTGGTTGCCTTTCGACAGCTCCTCCACCCGCTTGTTGGCGTAATCGCGGATATGGAAGCGCTCGAGCCAGCGGTCGATTTCCGGAAGAATATCCGTCTTTTTCATTCCGCGCAACCGCCCTAAATACAGAAGCTGCTCTTGCACTTTCAGCTTCGGGTACAACCCGCGCTCTTCCGGCAAATAGCCGATCAGATGGCTTTTCGAGTAATCAATCGGTTCGCCTTGCCAACGGATCACCCCTTCCGTCGGGAGCAGAAGGCCTAAAATCATGCGAAAGGTCGTCGTTTTTCCCGCTCCGTTCGCCCCAAGCAATCCGAACATCTCCCCTTCTGGAACCGTCAACGTCAAATGGTCGACGGCCGTCGCCTGACCAAACCGTTTCGTCACCTCAATGATCTCTAAACTCATCCACATTCCCCCAACGTAAAACAAATTTTCCACCCACATTATTAAAACGTGCAGTCTCAAAAAAAGTTTCAGACAGAAGCAGGAATTTGCCGATCCAACCTCTAAATGAAAGAGAAATGAATGATGATTCAGCGAAAGGAGATGGTGACATGCCGATGTATACGTTGACCGCTTTTGAGCGCGATGGAGAAAAATTGCTCGATGAAACGTTTGAAGCAGCCAATGATGAAGAAGCGAAAAAAATCGGTGAACAAAAGTTGCGCGAGCGCGGCTGTTGGGAGAAAACACACCGTTGCGTCAATGCCAGCGGCAAGCTCATTTTATTTCACCGTTAATCAAAACACCCCGGGGTTGTTCCCGGGGTGTTGTTATTTATCCAAATATTTCCTTTAATATATTGATTTTCTCTTCCGTATATTCGGCGAAATGCTCGTTGTACACTTTCGGCTCTTTTGGGTTCGCCTGGCGGGTGATTTTCCGCGTTTTCGGATCGACAAACTTGCTTGATGCCCCGCAGCCAAGGCCGATGATCGACTGCTGCTCTTCCATGATCATAATGTTGTATATGCTCTCTTGACCTGGCAGCGCGTAGCCGACGTTTTCAAGGTTGCCGAGAATGTTTTTTTGTCGATACAAATAGTAAGGGACATAACCGTGTTCCTTTGTCCATTCTTGGGCAGCCTTCATCATCGCCTGCACTTCCTCGCGGCTGGCGACTTTGTACTTTTGTTTGTTCTTTGTCATTTCCGACGCCCGTTTAAATGACAGCGTGTGGATGGTGAGCGATTCCGGCATGAGCCGCTCCGTCTCGGCGAGCGTATGCGTAAATTCCGCCAGACCCTCGCCGGGCAGTCCGATGATTAAATCCATATTAATGTTGTTCATACCCATTTGCCTTGCTAAATGAAACTTGTTGATCGTCTCTTCGACCGTATGATGGCGCCCGATCGCTTTTAACGTCTCCTGAATGTAGGATTGCGGGTTAATGCTGATGCGGTCGATCCGCCACTTTTTCAACACTTCGAGCTTCTCCGGCGTAATCGTATCCGGACGCCCGGCTTCCACCGTGATTTCGCGGACGCGGTCGACGTCTGGAAATACGTCATACATATGAGCGTACAGCCGGTCCATCTCGTCGGCCGTAATGCTCGTCGGCGTCCCGCCGCCGTAGTAAATCGTTGTGATGCGGATGCCGCGCTCGCGCAAAAAGCGGCCGACCGCCTCCATTTCGTAATGAAGGCCGGCCAAAAAGGCGTCGACCGACCCTTGGCGGCCGTTGATGGCGTACGCCGGAAATGTGCAATAGGCGCATTTCGTTGGGCAAAATGGAATGCCGATATAGATGCTCACTTCGTGGGCCAAATCGTATAAATCCGGAACGACCGTGAGCTGACGATCCACGATCGCTTGCATTAATTCGATTTTTTCGTTTGTCACTAAATACTCTTCAGCCAGCTTCCGGTGCGCCTCTTCTTTCGAAAGGCCTGAGCGCAAAAGCTGATGAAGCAGCTTGACCGGACGAACGCCGGTCAGCACGCCCCACGGCTGAATGAGGCCGGTAGAACGCTCAAGCAACGTCAAATAGACATGCAAAACGGCGTTTTTCAGCTGTTTTTCGTACGTTTTCCCGTCAGCATCCGCCGGCGTGCTGCATTCATGACTCGCTTCCTCAACGCGCCCGGACGTCTTGTCGAGAAGCGTCCCAGAAACAGCGATGCACCCGTCTTTCTTGACGGAAAACATAACGGCCATATCGGCCTCGGGAAGCGGCGCGAGCGACAGCTCCGGCGCTTCGAAGAACAGCTCGGTCATCACTTCGAGCGGGCGCTGAAACCGTTCCGGATGCGGCAGTCCTTGAATTTCGATCCGCACGTTCATCACCTTTTCTTTCAAACTTCTTTCAGTGTACTGAACGGCTGTTTCCTTCGTCAAGCGGAAGAATGCACCTTTGCCGCCGACTTTATGGAAATGACTCCCGCCCGGCCAACTAGATTAAAAAAGCCGGACATTCGCTCCGGCCTCATTTTTATGATTTTCGTGAAAACGGCAAGCGCCAGTTGTCCTCTCACGGTTCGCTCCCCGCTCAAGCTGCTTACTGTTTCGTTTTGAGTTTTTGCAAAAACTCGATCCGTTGCTGTTTGCGGAAATGTTCTTTCACCATGTAGGCGACGCCGAGCTGTTCGTTCGAACGCGTCACCCAGTCGGCCGCCCGCTTCACCTCAAGCGGTGCGTTCCCCATGGCGACGCCGAGCCCAGCCGCTTCAATCGCCGGCAAATCGTCAAGGCCGTCACCGATCATCACCGTTTCTTTCAACGATACGCCGATATGTTGAGCCAGCCGGCGCAACCCCGCGAGTTTAGACACTCCTTGCGGGACAATTTCCATTTTTCCGTTTGGCTGCATAATCATATCAATGGACGGAATCGATTTCGTCAATAAAGCGGCCGCTGCATCCCTCTCTTCGTCTGTAGCAAAATATACATCAATTTTCGGCACAGCGATCGGTTCGTCGATCAGCACATCGCCAAGCGAGTCGACAAATTGAGTCGGATAGAAAAACGGGTCGCTTGAGGAGAGAACCGTTTGCACGACAAGGTTTTTCTTCACTTTCTTCCGATTGCCGAGCGAATACCGCTCATGCATGAGGCGGATGTTGCAGTTGAAATTTTCCAAAATTTGCACGATATTAAACGTCCGCTCCTCAGGGATCACGGCGTCAAACAGCCTATCATCAAGCGTTCTGGCAATCATCGCTCCTTGGAATGCAATGAGCATCCCATCAAGCCGCAGCGCTTTCGCCACTTTGCGGGCGGAAAGCAAATTGCGGCTCGTGATTAACGTAACATAAACTCCTTTTTTCTTCACATAGTCGACCGCCTCTTTTGTTTCGCGCGGCAGGCGGCCGTTGTTTTTTAAAATCGTTCCGTCAATGTTGAGCGCCAACAGCTTATACACGGCTGTCTCCCCCTTTTGTCCGTCTCAACCTCTCTTGCCGCCGCCAGCAAGCTGGCGGCGGCTTTGCATTCCTTATCATTTTCATGACTATGACGAAACGGACAAAAAAAGAACACCCGACCGGGTGTTTTTCCTATCTTCCTTCCATGAATGAACGGTGCAACTCCTCAAGCGGCTTCATGGCGATTTGCTGAACCTCGGCAATGGTCATGCTCATTTGCTGCTCGAGCGCCATCAGGCGGGCGAGTTTCTCGTTTTGCTGGGCGAGCGCCATCGCCTTTTGCGCCTGTTCGATTTCATCAGGCAAAATGGCCGCCCCGCGCATCTGTTTTTCATGGAGCCGAAGCTGGATGTCGCGGACATTCGCGAACATTCGATAGGCGATTTCATCTCGGCGGACATCTTCGTATGCCCGTTTCAGCTGCTGAAACGGCTCGCTCGCCCGAATCGCCTGCTCAAGCTGTCTAGCGAGCGCATGAAGGGGTTCAGACATAAAAAGAGCCTCCTATACGAATATCGTTCACGTTCTAACGTATGCGCCATCTGACGGCGATATGCCACAGCCTACAGCCATAAGCCAATGACGCCTTGAACGGCGCCGATCAGCCCGCCAAGCAAGGCGCCCAAATACGTAATCATCTTTAGTTCACGGCGGGCGATCGATAAAATGATCGCTTCCAATCGTCGTAATGAAAACGACTCCACTTGGTCGCGGACAATATCCGCCAACCCAAGCTGTGCAACAATCGCCTCGATTTTGTCGCTTAACAGGCAGCTGACCGTTGCCGCCGCCTGCGGGATGAGGCGGTCAAACAATGGTTGCTCGTACGGAGCGATCAGCTCATCAAGCGGGCGATGCAGCCAGCCGTCGCTTTGCACCAAGCGGCGGGCAGCCGACCGCACCGCTTCATCGATGCGCCGGCGGCCGATCATCTCTTCCACGGTTGCGAGCGGATAGTCCAACCATTTGTTCCACTCCGTCCAAAGAAGGCGGGAGAGCACCTCTCTTGTGCCAGCATGGCGCAAAAATTTACCGAGCTCCGCCTGCACCTTATCGACGAAATTGACATTGCCAAGCAGCATCTGCAGCATATTTCCAACCATCCCGCGCTCTTGGAAAAAACGCTCGATCATGCTGGAAATCTGCTGCTTTCCCTCCTCGCTGCGAAAGTAGTCAAGCGTCCTGTCGGCCAAATAACCCGCTAGACTTTCGACGCGCGCTTCCATTGTCTGCTTCAACTCCGCTGGCAATACATCGCGTATCGGCCGCAGACGCCACGTTTCGCTCCACCGTTCGTACGCTCGCTCAGCTTGCTCGGCCGCCATCGCCTCGAGCCGCTCGGCGGGAGAGCGAATACCAAGGCGTTCAAGCAACTCAGCCGGCGTTTCTTTGCGCGCAAGCCACTTTCGAAGCCATTCCCGCCCCCACTCGGCCATCTCGGCCGTAAAGGACGGATCCATGAGTTTGCGCCGCAATCCTTCCGGCGTCACCAAATGTTCCACGACCGTTTTCCCGAGCTGTTCGGCCAGCTCCCGCCGCCGCTTTGGAATCAATCCCGGCGTAAACGGCAGCCGTTTTCCAAACACGTACATCGGCTCATATGGGCGAAACAGCATCACGATGGCGATAAAATTCGTCACCCCGCCAATGAGCGCCCCGACCGCCACCATAAACAGCAAATAAACGAACGTTTCCATCCTCTTCTCCTTCCGTCCCCGCCGCTGTCACCAAACGGCGTCCGTCATCATACGATGGCGATATAAACGTTTGCCTAATTGTTCATTATAGAGCTTGCCTGACGAATGCGCAAATGAGGGACTGCGATGAGCAAACAACGAACGATGGCTGTGCTGACGGAAATCAATGAAACAAGTGAACGGGCTGCCTTTGGATCCATCCATCATTTTTGCGAGGAATTGGCGGCATATGCTAGAAAGCGTGGTCTCTTTTTTTACGTGTCCTCGCCGGCGCTTTACTTAGAGGGAGTCGGCTATCAGTGGACCGAAAGCGGATGGGGCAAGCGGGACGTGCCTCCAGCCGATGTCGTTTACAATCGCCTTCACTCTCGCAAGCTCGAACGCTCCCCTTTGTTTGCCGAGCTGCTCGCTCGGCTTGCCGAAGAAAACGGGATGATGTTCAACCATCGCTTTTTGCATAAATGGGAAGTGCACTGCCATTTTGAGCGGCACGAGTACTTGCACCCGCACTTGCCGAAAACGGCGCTCTGGAGCGGTCAACATACGCTTGAGGCGTTCCTTGACGCTTTCCCATCCGTCTTTCTCAAGCCGATCTATGGCAGCCAAGGGCGAGGGATTTTCTGCCTCCAACATTCGGACGACGGAATTTGTCTTCGCCATTCCACTTCCGCTTCAACGGCCGTATATCGTTCGATGGACGCTTTAGCTTCCGCTTTGCGGCAACAAATCCGAACGCCGATGATCATCCAACAAGGGCTTGAGCTTCGCACCCTCGACGGCCGCCCGGTCGATTTTCGCCTGCTTTGTCATCGCGCCCGCCACAATGATTGGCGCGTCACTTCCGCCGTCGCCCGCGTAGCGCCGCCCGATCAGTTTGTCGCTAACCTTGCCCGCGGCGGAGAACTGATGGCGGTCAATGATGTCTTGCGGAAGTGGTATACGAGAGCTGACGCGTTCCAGCAAAAACAGCTTCTGAAAGAAATCGCACTGGAATCCGCCGCCGTTCTCGCCTCGGAAGCGGAGGGACTGTATGGAGAGTTTGGCGTTGATCTTGCCATTGACATCCATGGCCAGCCGTGGATCATCGAGGTGAATACGAAGCCGTCGAAACAGACGGATATGGCCGCTTCCTACCAATCGGTCCGCCCGTCGGCGAAGGCGATCATCGACTATAGTTTGACATTGATGGAGGAAAAGGAGTGAACCGTTTTGCTTTCACTCGGTTTTGTCACCCTTGACGAACAGCAAGACCACACGTATTGCACTGAGGTGGCGAAATGCGCCAGACGCTACGGCATTTCCGTCTGCCGCTTTTCGCCGCTTGGCATCGATCCGCAGACGGAAAACGTCCGCGGCTTTCTCTTTCAAGAGGAAACGAACGAATGGACAAACGCCGTCTTTGCCATTCCGCCATTTTTATATGACCGCTGCTTTTACGGCAATGATGAGCGGTCCAAAAAAGCAAAACCGATTATGAACTGGTTGAAGCAGCGGCCTGACCTCACGTTTTTAGGCTATGGCCTGCCGGGCAAATGGGACGTATATGAAGCGCTCTCCTCTCACCCGCTCTTGTCCGCATACGTGCCTCCGACTGTCCGGCTTGAGCGCGCCGATGATGTGCTTGCGCTTCTCCGCCGCGAACAAGCCGCCATCGCCAAGCCGGTGCACGGCTCCGGAGGACGCGGTATTTGCATCTTTCAAAAGAAAGGGAAGGCGCTGTCCGTCCAAGACAGTCACGGTCAAGAACAGGCCGTCATTGCCCGCCGAAGCGAGCTGGAACAGCTCCTCGCCTCTTGGAGCCGCCGCGGCGAGTATGTCCTGCAGCCATTGCTTCAGCTATCGACCCCGGAGGGTGAACCGTTTGACCTCCGCATTCTTTTGCAAAAGGATGAAAACGGACGCTGGGTGGAGCGGGTGCGGGCCGTGCGAGTCGGCCGACCGGGGGCATGGGTGGCCAACGTCCGCGCCGGCGCGGACATTCGTCCGTTTTCCGAGTGGCTCGACCACCTTTCCTCTTCAAAACGTCTCTTCGTGCTCGATGGCGTTGAGACGATCATCCGCACGCTGCCAGTTTATATGGATCACACGTTCGGTCCTTTGTTTGAAATCGGCTTGGATCTTGGTGCAACCGACAACGGGGCGGTGTGGATTTTGGATGTCAATTCCAAGCCGGGGAGAAAAGTGGCGCATCTTCTGCCCCCGGAGCAACAAAACGAACTGTACGAAGCGCCGCTTCGGTATTGCTTGTTTTTGGCCAGAGGGGGGAAAAGCCAATGACCTACACGTTGATCATTGACGAAAAACAAACAAATACGGTGATTCTTCCCGCCACGCTCCAAACATCTAGGCAAACATCAGCCGCGTTCGGCAGCCTTGTCACCCCATGCCGGGTCATTTCTTCCCCCCGTCTCACCGACCGTGTGATTGTGGCGCATGACGTTGCCCGATGCTTGTCGATCCCATTTGCCGCTGACGTTCATGTCTTTTTGACCGATGAAGCTGTTCACTTCGGGCCGCTTGTCGGCATTTTGACCGCCGGATTCACAAAGTCGCTCCACCGCCCGGTCGGCAGCCGGAGCTTCTTTTTTGCCAAGTTGCTGGCGCAAGAAAAGCAAGTCGGCGGATTTGCCTTTTTGTTTGGCGCGCCCCATATTGACTGGGAAAACGGCATGACGAACGGCTATTTTTACACAGAGCGCGGCTGGGAACGCCATACGGTGCCGTTGCCGAATGTCGTTTACAACCGGCTGCCAAACCGGCGCGTCGAAAAGGAGGAAACGTTTCAAACGATGACGAAGACGCTGCAAACCACCTACGGCATCCCGATCTTTAACGGGTGTTTTTTCAACAAATGGGACATTTACCGCCGGCTCGCTGTCCATCCGAAGGCGCAGCCGTATTTGCCGGCGACGTCCGCCCACGTGACGCAGCACACCATTGAGCAGTTTCTTGCCCGCTACCGTGAAGCGTACATCAAGCCGGCCGACGGCAGCCTCGGCCGCGGCATTTATCATGTAGCGAAAAAAAACGCCTATGAATGCCGGTTCCGCGATGAAAGCGGAGAAATACAAACAGTGCTGTTTCCCACCGCCATGGCGGTGTGGCATCATTTGCTCGCCCATGCGCCGCTTCACCGCTATGTCATCCAACAAGCGGTTCCGCTTCTTGCCGTCAACGGCCGACCGGCTGATTTCCGCGTTCACGTTAACAAAAACGAACACGGCATATGGCAAGTGAGCGCCATCGCCGCCAAAATCGCTGGAAAACAAAGCATCACGACCCATATGAACAGCGGAGGCATCGTCAAAACGCTGGAAGAAATTTTCCCGGATGCCGCCGAGCGCGAAATCATGCTCGCCCGTCTTTCTGACGCCGCCCTTACGCTCAGCCGTTGCCTTGATGAAGCATCAGAAACGTTGATCGGCGAAATCGGTTTTGACCTTGGTGTTGACCAACAAGGAAGGATTTGGATGTTTGAAGCCAATTCCAAACCCGGACGGTCGATTTTTAAGCATCCAAAATTAAAGGACGCAGACGAACGAACAGCGCGGTTGCCGCTCGCTTACGCCGTCCACCTCAGCAAAACAGCCATCACCGAACCCGAGGCGCTTTGGCCATGCTGACGATCGGCTACCGTCCTGACACCGGCGAGTGGGTGTGCAACAGTCCGGGCGGCCCTTATCGATTCGGCAGCGGCTGGGTTGCTCCCGCCGCTGTCCTTCCCGATCTCGTCTTTCCCGTCCGCGAGCAAGATGGACGGGTGGGACCGCTCGTCGGCGTGCTGGTCAGCGCCTCGTCCCTTTCCGCTTTGCTGGCTGGGAAAAAGCCGTGGCTTGAAACCGTTATCCGCTCCATCCACAAAGCCGGCGGCATCTCCGTCGTCAGTGCGGCCGCCGGCATCGGAGAGAAAACGGTCTCCGGATATCTATTCGTTCCGACGCTTCATCGTTTCATCGAAGCGGCCGCTCCACTGCCCGATGTCGTCTACAATCGAGTAAAAAGCCGCGAAGAAGAAGAAAGCGAGCCGTTTCAAACGGCGGCTGCCCAGTTGAGCGCCCATGGCGTTCCACTTGTCAACCGCTCTTTTTTCCGCAAATCGGACGTTTATGACGCGCTGCGGTCCGACCGCCGGCTCTGGCCGCATCTATTGCCGACGGCGCCTGTCCAAACAGCGGCCGATCTTCGCGCTTGGCTCCGCCAATACAGCTGCATTTACTTGAAGCGGGATGACGGCGCCAGAGGAATGGGGCTGTTTCGTCTCACCGCCTTGTCAGAGACGGAAGCCATTTGCGAATATCCGGGCGGCCAAAAACGGTTCTGCTCGCTCGATGCGCTCGCATCACTCATTCAGTCCGGCCGCTACATCGCCCAAGCATTGGCTGAAACGGACGAGTGGAATGGACGCCGCTACGATTTGCGCGTGCTCGCCCATTGGCACAACGGCCGCCATACGATCACCGGCATCGGTGTTCGTTCGGCCGACGTCGAGTCAGTGACGACCCATGTGTTTCATGGCGGAACCATCCTCCCGTACAAAGAAGTCAAGGAACGCATCGATGAAGCGGCGCTCGAGCGGCTTATTGCCTTGAGCGGCGCACGCCTTGGCGAACGGTTTGGCTTTGTCGGCGAGTTTTCCGCCGACATCGGCGTCGGAAGCGAACAGCAGCTTTACATTTATGAAATCAACGCCAAGCCGATGGTGTTTGATGAGCCGGAGATTGAGGCACGGCGGCTTGAGAGGCTCAATCAGCTGTTTGCCGAGCTCGCTCATCGTACGCCATAGCTAGAAACTGGCCGCTGTAGCGAAGCGCCTGGCGGAACACAGCATCAACCGCTTGTTTGGCGGCTCCATTTAAGCTTTGGCAGACGTTCTGGCATAACATCGCTTTTTCCCACTCAGCCGCCGCCATGGCTTGCAAGAGATCACAACGAGGTGCGCCTGCTTTGCTTTGCTCTCTTTCCGCTCGACCGTCGGCGTTAGCCCCAGCAACTAAATAATGCACGTATTGCCAAAGTTTACGCTGCCGCTCGGCTTCAGCCAAATAGACCGCCCATGCCTCATCCGTTTCCATCTCAGCGAGCTGCCGGGCTTTGTCTTCCGCCGCGGCGGTCGTTTCGAGCAATTTTTTGATAAGCATGATCATTTCCTTGCCACCCTTTCTTCCCGCTTGTCCTCTTTCATCCATATGAATGGCATGGATAGCGTATGCCTATTTTGGACAAACTTTAGGAAAAACGATGAGAGGAAGGAGCGAGATGATGGAACGAAATGAAGCCAAGCGCCGGGATTCATTGTACGAAGGGCGCGATGAATACTATATGGACATCGACCGCATGATCAACGAAGGGATGGCCGGAGGTGCCGTGTACGGCCACGGCGATGACGTCAACATTGAGGAAGCGCGCGATCTTGTCAAAGAAGAGCCGCCGTACGAAGCCGGCCAGTAAACGGAGCCGATTTTCCCGCCTCGGGAAAGTCGGCCTTTTGTTCTATGAGCCCCTCCGCCGATGCGTTAGGCGGGGATCGTTCGAGACGCCCGCTGTTGACCAAGCCGCCCGTTCATCCTGCGGCTTTCCCGCTTTCATCCATTGTCTTTCTTTCCATTCGCGGGGATTTGGTATAATGAAAACAACGCCGATTCATCTTCGGCGTGACATCATCCTTGACAGAAAAGGGTGCGCCGCGATGCTAAAAGAGCTCGAATCGCTTTATGAAGGGGACATCGTCATCAACGGTCAGCCGGAACACCCCGAAGATTACGAATGGTTTTATACCGCCGATGGTGATGAGATCGGCATCGCCAAGCATCGATTGACAGAGCAGGAGCGGCGATTGCTGGCGCTTTTTTTCACCCCCGCCGAGCGCCGACGCGAACCGGAAAGCGAAGAGGAGCGGGCATGGAAACGATGGATGGCAACCGGCGACCCAGCCGCGCTCGCTCGGCTCGCTGCTCCGTATTGCCGGTTCATTCATTTTACAGCCAGCCGGCCGATCACCAACAAAGAGGAGTTTGCTGACGCCGTTCGCGGCTTATTTTCCTCCCCGGTTGCCATCGTCTGGGAACAAGATCGGCGCGGGCTGATCGTCGAAGCGAAACAAAAGCGGACGACGGAGCCGCCTTCGTTAGCGGACATGGCTGAGGCGCTCGCCGCTGATTTTTATACGGCCATTCATTTCTTGATCGGCCCAATCCGCTCCGTCGATGAACGGCTATATGAATCGTTTCTCCTTGAAAAAGAGTGTTTTTCCGCCGCTCGGCGCTTTTGGCCGAAACGAACGGTGTACGAATGGGAAGACGTCATTCCGCTTCCGCTCTTTGAAGAAGGAGCAGTCAGTGAGAAAGCTCACCAAACCCTCTCGTTTCTTGACGGATTCGACGAGGAGGAAGTGCGGGCGATGGAGACGTTTTTGCAATGCAACTTAAACGTCTCGATGGCAGCGAAAAAGCTGTATATGCACCGCAATAGTTTGCAATATCGAATCGATAAATGGGCGGAGCAAACTGGTGTTGACATCAAACGGTTCAAAGGGGCGGCAGCCGTCTATTTGGCTATCTTGCACCGGCGCCGTTCGTAATCCCCCGCTTTTTTGTCATGTCGCCGAAAATCGGCGGCATTTTTTGTGCACCTCGTCCATTTACGAATGTTCCTATTTTTCTATACACTAATGGCAAGAAAACGATTTCGGCGATGAGGAGGATGGTTATGGCAGAACTCATTCTTGATCATATTTACAAAATTTACGACAACAATGTGGTCGCCGTCAAAGACTTCAATTTACATATTCAAGACAAAGAGTTTATCGTATTTGTCGGCCCGTCCGGCTGCGGCAAATCCACCACGTTGCGGATGATCGCCGGCCTTGAGGAAATTTCCAAAGGCGATCTTTACATCGACGGCAAACGAATGAACGATGTGCCGCCGAAAGACCGCGACATCGCCATGGTGTTCCAAAACTACGCTCTGTATCCACATATGAGCGTCTATGACAACATGGCGTTCGGTTTAAAACTGCGCAAATTCCCGAAAGCGGAAATTGACAAACGCGTCCGCGAGGCGGCGCGCATTCTTGGGCTCGAGCAATATTTGGACCGCAAACCGAAAGCGCTCTCCGGCGGGCAACGGCAGCGCGTGGCATTGGGACGGGCCATCGTCCGCGATGCAAAAGTGTTTTTAATGGACGAGCCGCTCTCGAACTTGGATGCGAAACTGCGGGTGCAAATGCGCTCAGAGATCGCGAAGCTCCATCAGCGCTTGGAAACGACGACCATTTACGTCACCCACGACCAAACGGAAGCCATGACAATGGCCACCCGTCTTGTCGTCATGAAAGACGGCGTCATCCAGCAAGTCGGAACGCCGCGCGAAGTATACGAAAAACCGGAAAACATTTTTGTCGGCGGCTTTATCGGTTCACCGGCCATGAACTTCCTTCGTGGAACGCTCCAAGACGGCAAGTTTGTCGTCGGCCAAACATCCTTTGGCATTCCGGAAGGAAAAATGAAAGTGCTGCGTGAGCAAGGGTATGTCGGCAAGGAAGTGATTTTAGGCATTCGTCCGGAAGACATTCACGACGAACCGCTCTTCCTTGAAGCATCTCCGGCGACGAAAGTCACCGCTCTCGTCGAAGTCGCCGAGCTGCTTGGCGCTGAATCGATGATCTATTTTAGCATCGACAACCAAGAATTGGTCGCTCGCATCGACGCCCGCACGGAAATCAAGCCGGGCCACCGGATTGACCTGGCGCTTGATATGAACAAAGCGCATTTCTTTGACGTTGAAACGGAACGGCGCATCCGGGCGGCGGATGAAAAGTAACCCCCCATTGTTGTTCATATAGATTCATTCGAAGGCGTTCTGAAAAAACGGAACGCCTTTCCTTTCCACTCCATCAACAGCCTTATTCCTTGATAAAACGCACTTCCTCCTCATGGCAAGTCGGACAGTAAAACAAATGAACACATTCATGATTCGTATACGTGCGCAAATAGCCGTCGACAAGCTTCATGACGTCCGCATCCATGTACGGGCTGTAGTCATCGAAATAATCTGTAACTTTCCCATGATCTTCCATTGGTTGCCGGCAGTAGCTGCAATACACCGTCACCCGGCGCAACCCGTTGCACAGCGGGCATACATTCATGTTGCTTCCTCCTCTAGGATGTTCCTTATCTTTACATATTCCCTAATGGTGACGGCGGTAAAACGTTAAAAATTCCCATATTCTCACCATGCATAACAGGCAAAAAACGTCCCAAACTATGAGTACCGCCAGCGAAATCACCCATCCGTTGCAACAGGGACGCTGGCGAAGCCAAAGGCGGGTGGGCCGGTGGGTTCAGCCAAGCTTGGCACACGCCTTGCAGCGTGAAGTATTGGTGCAAATCCAACCACCCCAACCATCAAAAATTTTTAAGAGGAGATGATCAACGATGGCACGCAACAATAACAACAACCAACTGTTAGTCGCTGGTGCTCAACAAGCCATTGATCAAATGAAGTACGAAATCGCCCAAGAATTTGGTGTGAACCTCGGCGCTGACACGACTTCTCGCGCGAACGGTTCGGTCGGCGGCGAAATTACGAAACGTCTTGTCGCCATGGCTCAGCAACAACTTGGCGGCCAATTCGGCAACATTCAATAACCGCCTTAACGAACAACTTCATATAGATGGCAAACGCCCCGGGCCGTCAGCCCGGGGCGCTTTCATATGGAAACGGGGAGCGAATCAGGCGCCTCCCGCCTGCTCGGCAAGCGGTTGGCTCAATGAGACAAGCACTTTGCGAATGCGCCGATTGTCGACTTGGCGGACGGTGAACGTCAGCGATCCATATTGCAACGTTTCGCCGACTGCTGGAATACGCTCAAACATCTCAAAAATCCAACCACCCAACGTATGCGATTCGCTCCTTGGCACGTCGATGTTCATCACTTCGCAAAATTCATCCAGCGGCAGTTCGGCGCTGAACTCGAAGCTGTGCTCGTCGATTTGGCGCACCGTTTTCACCGCTTCATCATGCTCATCCCATATTTCGCCGACAATTTGCTCGAGAATATCTTCGAGCGTAATCAAGCCAGCGGTGCCGCCAAACTCGTCGACGACGATCGCCATATGCACTTTGCTTTTTTGCAGCTCCGGCAGGAGATCGGACACTTTCATGGACTCGACAACGAACAACGGCTGGCGCAACAAATCGCGGATGCGCACCTCCCGCTTTTGCACAAGCTCGCTGAAAAAGTCGCTTTCCGACAAAATGCCGATCACGTTGTCAATATCCCCTTCATAAACCGGGATGCGGGAATATTTCTCTTCCAAAAACACGTCGCGAATCTCTTCAATCGGCTGGTTCACTTCCACCGCCACCATATCAGCGCGCGGCGTGAAAATTTCTCCGACCAAAATTTCATCAAAATCGAGCGAACGTTGGATCAATTCTTTTTCTTTGTTGTCAATGACCCCTTCCTCTTCACTCAGCTCAACCATCACTTTAATATCTTCCTCCGTCACAGCCGGCACAGCCACCCCTTTGGCGAACCTCTTGGCGATTCGATCTTTTAAGGCTTGGAGCGACGCCGTAACCGGCGTCATCAACTTCATCAGCGCATAGGCAAGACTGGCGTATCGGATGGCGAGCTGCTCCGCATGCTCTTTCGCCATCGATTTTGGCAAAATTTCACCGAAGACGACAAATAATACGGTCATCACCGCCAGCGTGGCAAACAAGCCCATCTGTTCCCCAAGCAACGAAACGGCGATGTCCGTAAACAGCACGACCGTCACGACGCTGGTGAGGCGGTTGGCCACAGCAAGCGCCAACAACACGCGGTCAAGCTGACCGATCACCGCTTGGAGGCGCTTATTGTGCAGATGCTCTTCCGCATAATGCCGCAACCGTGCCTTGCTTGCCGAAGAAAACGCGGCTTCTGCTGAAGCGAACAGTGCATTCGCGAGCAGGGAGAGGAAAAACCACCCGAACAACCTTAACGGCCACTCTTCCAACGAATCTTCACACTCCTATGGATGGTGACTATGTTATTCATATCCATTTTTCCGCCGAATCATGCGTAAAAACCACACTTGCCGCGCTAAGCGGAAACAAAGCGATGCGGCCGGCAGCAGCCGTTTTCGCTCTTCCTATCTTAAATATAACAAATTTTTCGCCAACTGACTATAGCTGGCGAGTTGTCCTTCCATATAAAGCCAGACAACCAAAAAGAAAAATGCGCCGGATGAACCGAGGCGCATCATGATTCAAGCCAACAGGAACCAATCAAATACACAAGAACAAGCAATGAGGCAATGTTGAATGTCACCGACCACTCGGCCATTCGTCTTCCCCTCCCTTTTCTTCCCCTCTTTCATCGTACCATATTGACGGCGGGAAAAGCAGGAGGAGAAGGGTGTCTTTTTGACAGTTTGATGAACAAAACAAGGGCGTCCTCCCATCAATAGACGCCCTCATTTCATTTTCTCTCGTTTCAACCTAAATAGCGGTAATAGATCGCCTTTGCCTCCTGCACGTCTTTCGTGCCGTGCACAAGCGCACGGCCATCACGAAAGACAACCAACCGCTTGTCGCCGAGCGAAACGGAGACAAGATACGGGTTCGCTTCCGCTTGAAGCCCTTGGCGGCGAAACAGCTCCGCCACTTCATTCAAGTCGTACTCGCGTCGGGCAGGCGGACGGATTTGCACAGAATCGCGCCCGCACAAGACGGCAGTCTTCGTCCGTTGTTCATAGGAAAGAAACGGATAAGATGGATGACGTCCGCACGTCGGGCAACCGTCCTTTTTCACCCCGTCAATGCGAATGGCGGCATATTCGTTCGTCCAAAGGTCAAACGAAACGAGCTTGCCGCGGAGCGCCGACCAGTCCTCCACTAAAATTTTTAACGCCTCAGCCATCTGATAGCTGACAACCATTTGCACCGCTGGGCTGATAATGCCGGCCGTATCGCACGTCAATCCCCCTTGCGGCACCGTTTCAAGCAAGCAATACAAACAAGGCGTGCGGTTCGGAATGAAGGCGCAGCTTAAACCGTAACTGCCGACACAAGCGCCATAAATCCACGGAATGTTGTACTTGTAGGCAACGTCATTGATGACAAGGCGCGTATCAAAATTGTCTGTCGCATCGATCCATAAGTCAGGGCGTTGCTTGACAGCGATCGTTTCCAATTCTTCCGGGCCGGCGTCGCCGACAATGGCCTCGATCTCAACCTCGCTGTTGATTTGTTCAAGGCGCCGTTTGGCGGCGATCGCCTTTGGCAGCCGCTCCTTCGCATCCGCTTCGCTGTACAGTTGCTGGCGCTGCAAGTTGCTCCATTCGACGTAATCGCGGTCGATGATTGTCAATTTGCCGATGCCGGCGCGCACGAGCGCTTCGGCGTTGCCTGTGCCGAGCGCTCCGGCACCGATCAGCACGACATGCTTTTCTCGTATTTTCTTCTGTCCTTCCTCTCCAATCGGTGCAAATAGTTGCTGTCGGGAATACCGTTCGTTCAAACAACACTCATTCCTTCCATTGGGCTACTCGCTGACGCGTACCGTTTTTTCGGGATGCGTCCGGCTTCATAGCCGAGCCGGCCCGCTTCTACCGCCAGCTTCATCGCTTTCGCCATTTTCACTGGATCGGCCGCGCCGGAAACAGCGGTATTCAACAGCACCCCATCCGCGCCAAGCTCCATCGCCAGCGCCGCGTCCGCCGGTCCGCCGATGCCGGCGTCGACAATGACCGGCACGTTCGCCTGCTCAATGATAAAGCTCAAATTGAGCGGATTGATGATGCCTTGCCCGGACCCGATCGGCGAGGCGCCCGGCATGATCGCATGGCAGCCAAGCTCCTCAAGCCGCTTCGCCAGCACGACGTCATCGGATGTGTACGGCAACACGATAAACCCTTCCTCAAGCAGCATTTCCGCTGCTTTTAACGTCTCAACCGGGTCGGGAAGAAGCGTTTTGTCGCAGCCGATCACTTCTACTTTTATCATATCACACAATCCGGATGCCTTGGCGAGTCGGGCGATGCGCACCGCTTCTTCGGCCGTTTTCGCCCCGGCGGTGTTCGGCAAAAGCTTATATTTGCTTAAATCGAGCTGCTCTAAAAAGTTCGGCTGCTCCGGGGAAAAGATGTTCATCCGCCGGACGGCGAACGTTAAAATTTCCGCCCCTGATGCTTCCACCGCTTCTTTTTGCACGTCCAAGCTCGGATATTTGCCCGTGCCAAGCAACAGCCGCGAAGAAAATTCATATGGGCCAATTTTCAACATCATCAACCGCCTCCTACAAAATGAACGATTTCCACGCGATCACCATCGCATAGCACCGTCGTCCCATACTCATGTTTTTGGATGATGCGGACATTGACTTCGACGATGCAAAGTTTGTTCTCAAGCCGGAAATGGGCAAGCAAATCGCCCACCGTTTTCACCTCGTCGGGCACGGCGACCGTCTCCCCGTTAATCACTAACGTCATTCCACCCCCACCTTTCCGATATGGCGTGTCAACGAAAATGGCGCAAGATCAAACGCCGTCTCTTTCCGCTCCACTAAGTCGGCGACAAGCAGACCGGTCAATGGGCTGAGCAAAATGCCGTTCCGGTAATGTCCGGCAGCGACAAATATCCCGCGCCGCTCCGGATGCTCGCCTAGATAAGGCAAGCCGTCTTCGGTCTGCGGCCGAATGCCGCTCCATGATGCCACCCATTCCGCCTGTTCGATGTCCGGAACAAGATGGGCGGCGCGGTGAAGCAAGTTCATCACCCCACCGGCCGATACACGTCGATCGAACGTGCCGGGCGTGGACGTCGCTCCGATGAGCAGCCGGTTTCCTGATTTCGGAACGATGTAGCAGCCGTTTTTCGCAAATACAGTCGTTTGCAACAACGGAACCGGGGCGCGCACCATGACGCATTCCCCCTTGACCGGATAAACGGAAAGCGAAAGCCCGACCCGCGCGCCGAGCCGCGCCGCCCAAGCGCCGGAAGCGATGACGACCGCCTCGGCGGCAAACGTTCCGCCTGTTGTGTCTAACACATGCCCACTGCTGTCGGAACGGATGTCGAACACTTCCGTATACTCGTACAGACAAGCGCCGGCGGAGGCGGCGGCATAGGCAAGAGCGGCGGCCAAATCCGGAGCGCTCACTTGCCCATCGCCAGGGATGTACATCGCGCCAGCAAGCGCTTCCGCCGCAAGACGCGGCTCCATTTCAAGCGCCTCCCCTTTCGTGAGCCACTGCACCGGTTCGCCTATGCCCCGCCAAAATGTATAATGGCGATAGAGATCGTCTGCTTCCTCTTCCGTTGTCGCTAGTTTGATCAATCCTTTTTCGACAAGGCCGATATCGATGCCGGTCCTCTCCCTCAGCTCTTCAGCCAAGGCCGGCATGAGAGCTCGGCTTTGCAAGGCAAGCGGCACAAGCGGGCTTGACGTCGAAAACTCGGATTGCGCCCCAAGCATGCCGGCTGCCGCGCTTGACGCCCCGCTTCCCATCGTTCCTTTTTCAAAAATGGCGACGCGATGCCGCCGCTTGGCGAGCTCAAAACCGATGGCCGCCCCAATCACCCCGCCGCCGACGATGGCGACGTCATACCGATGCGTCATCCCCTATCCCCTCCCTTTCACGATGTCTGCCAGCCGTTTAGCCTCAGCAACGGGGTCAGCAGCGAAAAAAACAGCCGACAATACTGCCACCCCGGCTGCGCCCGCTTCCAGCACCCGACGAGCGTTGCCGGCGTGAATGCCGCCAATGGCGATGACTGGAATGGACACGGCGGCCGCGATTTCCGCAAGCGAGTCCAGACCGCGCGGCCGTAAACCGGGCTTGCTGTCCGTCGGAAAAATATGGCCATACAAACAAAAGTGAGCGCCATCCTGTTCGGCTTGTTTCGCCTCCTCAAGCCCGTGCACCGAGCAACCAACCGTCAAGTCCGGAAACGAGCGGCGGACGGCGCGCACCGGCAGGCTGTGATAAGCAAGCTGCACACCTTTGACACCGTAGACAGCCGCGACATCAACCCGGTCATTGACGATGATTTTTTGCGGCGGCACCCCGACGCGAAGCAGGGACATGACAAACGCCGCCACTTCACGCGCCGTCTTCCCTTTTTCGCGAATATGAATCAGGTCGGCATACGGATGGGTGTGCGCACAAATCGCGGCGAACTCGCCAACCGTCTGACGCCCGGTGGAAATGAAATGGAGAACCCCCATCGCCATCCCTTTCTTTCTACCGTACATCGCTTATAGAAATATACGGATAATGAACGCCGACATAGTAGGCGGCGAACATCAAAGCGGCAAACAAGGCGACAAGCCAAATATCATATTTGCCGAACCCGATTTCATAATAAAACGTGCGCCCCCCGCTGCCGGAAAATTGTTTCGCTTCCATCGCCACAGCGATGCGCTGGGCGCGGCGGATGCTTTGCGACAACAGCGGAATGGCGTAGCGCTTCACTTTGCTGAGGCCGCCCTTGTTCGGCACGCCGCGCACTGTTAACGCATAGCGGATCGTCTGAAACTCTTCAAGCATAATCGGCAACAACCGAACCGCCGCCAAAAAACTGTACGCATACTTTGGCTTCAGTCTCAACTGCTGCATGAGCGAATAAAACAACGGAACCGGCCGGGTCGTCAGCGAAAAAATCAACCCGAGAAGCCCAAGCGCCAAAGCGCGAAACCCGATGTGCACCCCGCGCCAAAAACTTTCCGCTGTAACATGGATGAGCCCCCAGCGAACCCATGTCGTCGTTCCCTCGCCAAACATCATCATCGATGAAGCCGTCGAAACAAACACGAGGAAAAACGGCAAAAACAGCCAAAACAACACATTCGCCGGATAGCCGGTGCCAAAGCAAAACAAAACGAAGAGAGCGAGCGAAACGTTAATCAGCACGTTCGGGTTATGAATGAACAACACAGCGAAAAAGAGCACGACAAGCACAATGAGCTTCAAACTCGGGTTCGTCTCATGAAGCCATGTCTCGCGGCAGCGAACCTCCCATTTCATCACCCTGCCCCACCTTCCGCCAACACCGGCTCTCGGATGTCAAGCCGTTCGTCCCGAACGAGCGCCCCATCTTCAATCACCCACTGTCTCGTCGCAAAGCGGCGGACGATTTGTTCGTCATGTGTAACCATCATGATCGCCGCCCCTTGTTCACGGTATGCTTCAAGCATTTCGAGCAACGCGAACGTATTTTTTGCATCTTGCCCAAATGTCGGCTCATCAAGCAAAAAGAGGCGCTGGCCGGCGACGATCGAAGCGGCGACGCTCAACCGCCGCTTTTGTCCGACCGACAGTTGGTACGGGTGCTGGTCTTGCTGCTCAACAAGGTCAAATTCACGCAACAGACGGTCGACGATTCCCTCAATTTCCTCTTTCGGCCGCCCCTCAAGCCGAAGCGAGTAGGCGAGCTCTTCGCGAACGGAATGGGCGACAAATTGCCATTCCGGATTTTGGAAAACGAACGCAATATGGCGGTAAAGCGGGTGTTGCCGCTTGATGTCGGCGCCTAGCAGCATATACTCGCCGTCCGTGCGAATGAGTTGCATGAGCGCATGCAACAGCGTGCTTTTGCCGGCGCCGTTTTTTCCGGTGACGGCAATCCATTCGCCGGCGTGCACCGTTGCTTCAGGAACATAGATTTTCGCCTCACGGCCGCGGAACCCGCGAAAACGGGCGAGGCGAAGAAGCTTCTCGCCTTTATGGTGTTTCCGCCGCCTTGCCGTTCGATCATAGTCGTCCCAGACGCCTGGATACCAAATGCCTTCAGCGGCAATGACGTCTTTATAGTCGGAAAACACCGCTTTCGCCTCGCCGTCGGCGACGATGCGCCCATCGCGGCCGAACAAGACAATGCGATCCACAAAGTCGAGCACATGGTCAATTTTATGCTCGACGATGACGACCGTTTTGCCGCGGCCCACCTGCTTCACCGTTTGCCATACCGCCTTCGTCCCTTCTTCATCGAGCAGCGCCGTCGGCTCATCCAAAAACAAGATATCCGGCTCAAGCGCCAGCACCGAAGCAAGAGCCAACCGCTGCTTCATTCCACCGGAAAGCGTATGAATATCAGTATGCGGGGCGATCTCCAAACCGACTTGGTCCAGCAGGGCACGGATGCGGACGGGCATCTCGTGGCGCGGCACGCTTCGATTTTCGAGGGCAAAAGCGATTTCCTCGTCCGCATACGGCATGCAAAATTGCGCATCAGGATCTTGGAAAACATAGCCCCACCGTTTCGGCCGCTCAAGGCGCTCCGCTTTCATCGGCACATCGATCGAGTGGGGAATGATGCCAGCCATCACTTGCAATAATGTCGACTTGCCGCATCCCGACGGACCAAGGAGGAGCACTTTCTCCCCCTCGGCAATCGAAAGCGACAAGTCGCGAAACAGCAGCCCGTCGCTCCCGGGAAATTTCAGACGCAGCCGATCAATCGCAATTGCTTGTTTCATCGCCATTCGCCGCCTTACCGGTTCAACGCATCGTAATCGTCTTTCGAGGCCGGACGCCACATTTGCGTCACTCCGGTTTTTTCGAGCGCTTTCGCCAATGAAACAGCAAACACGCCGGAGATGAGGATGGCACCGATAAAACGCGCCAGCAAAAAGAGCGCCATATTCCATGGGGCGAGCGCCTCAATATAGCCTTTGTAAAAGTCCATGATGAGCGAACCAATCGTCGCCCCGACCGCGCCGAGCGATACAACGAACGCATCAAAGCGCCGATAGCGGAAGGCGGCAAAGACGAGCTCGGCAAACAGCCCTTGAACGACCCCGTAAATGAGCACTTCAAGCCCCCATTGCGATCCCATAATGAGTTCGCCGGACGAGGCGGCTACTTCAGCAAGCAGCGCCACCCCTGGCTTGCGAATGAGCAAATAAGCGAGCGAGGAGGCGATAAACCACATCCCGTAAATGAGTTGGTCAAGATGAAATCCGAATACTCCGACCGCACTGTACAACGGACCCCACAATTTGTAAATGATGCCGAACACAATCGCAATGACGATCGTCGTTAAAATATCCGCCAATTTTAACCCTTTTGTCTTCACTTCCATCCTGTTCTCCTCCTTGCATCGAGTCAACGGCTCGCCGCCAATTCAGCCGACGGCCACTGCTCAAGCCGATACGCCATCTCCCAAAACTCGTACTCATATTCGCTGCTGATGAGGAAATGCCGCTTCATCCGATGGCGATCCTCTTCGGTGACCGCGTCAGCGATGTCGTCAAGCCGCGCGATTTGCTCTTCCACAAGCGAGCGGAACCAGTCCGAACTGTAGGTGCCGATCCATTTTTCATAAATCGGATCGTTCGGCCGGCATGTTTTCAAGCGCTCGCCAATTTCGTAATACAGCCAGTAGCACGGCAAAATGGCGGCGATAACATCACCGAGATGCCCTTCGTACGCCGCGCGGTACATGTGCGACGTATAGGCGTACGCCGTCGGCGCCGGAATGAACGCCGCCCTTTCCTCTTCCGTAATGCCTAGCAGCTCGGCGAACGTTTCATGCAGCGACAGCTCGGCTTCGCACGTGCTTTGTGCATGGTGCGCCAACCGGGCTGTCGTCGCCAAATCCGGCGATTTCGCTGCCCCGATCGCCTGCACGCGGGCAAAATGGCGCAAATAATAGGCATCTTGCATCACGTAATAGCGAAACTTCTCGCGCGCGAGCGTCCCTTGGCCAAGCTCCTGAACAAACGGATGGCGAAAGCTCGCCTGCCAGATCGGATCGGCCGCTTGGCGCAATTGCTTTGCGAATGACATTCGTCCTCCCCCTTTTTTAGCAAAATAAAAACGCCGCTTCCTTTGCCTATTGGCGTAAAGAAAGCGGCGTGGGCATGCGACGACGTTGGCAAGGCAAAGCGCCTAGCCTTGCTGTGCTGCTCCTCCACTTCCCTACGCTGGCATTACCCAGATCAGGTGCTAAGGGTCTCAAAGGCACACTTTGATCTCAGCCTTTCTAAAGGCCCCCCTAGTGGATGATGGTGCAATTTTCAGTTTTCTTTACACTTATCATACCACGACGGCAACGGTTGTCAATCTTTTTTTCGCCGACGTTGCGCCGCACGTTTCAACGTTATTAGGCAAGGAGTCCCCCACCTCTAAGAGAAGGGAAGGTGAGGGAGGAATTGCCCTTTTTTATTTTTTGTACGAAAAACGGTTCGTTTTTCAGTAATACACGGTAAAATTATAATACTGAAAAGGTAGCGTCAAAAGTTC